>NZ_CP174605.1:2007500-2165000 GCF_051016085.1 Formosa bonchosmolovskayae | reverse complement strand
TTGCGGATCAATTTGTATGTGCCAATCCCCGCAACTTTTCGCAGCTTATCACGTCCTTCATCGCCTCTGAGAGCCTAGGCATTCCCCATACGCCCTTATTTAGCTTATTGTACTTTTTGCTTTTTTAATGAGTTTGTTATTAATTAAAAGCTCGTAAACTTTAATTAACAACGAATTATTATTTAATTTAAAATATATCTTATATAGTATGTGCAATACTACATAATCAAATATCTTAATGTATTTTTATGTATCTTTTTCAATATGTCAATGAACGTGTGGCGAATCGCCACTGATAAGTTATTATCAGCAGACAACTTTTGCCGTTGTGGAGAATATCGGAGTCGAACCGATGACCTCCTGCGTGCAAGGCAGGCGCTCTAGCCAGCTGAGCTAATCCCCCAATTACTAGTAGATAGTAATTAGTAGTTAGCAGTTAGTACTTATAACCACTACTCTAGCTTCTAGAATTTCCTTTATTTATTATATTTAGTAGTCTCAGGCAGACTCGAACTGCCGACCTCTACATTATCAGTGTAGCGCTCTAACCAGCTGAGCTATGAGACTCTAACTATAATAAATTGTTTTTTAAATTAACAGCTAAGAATAAACTATCCCTTTTCCTTTTTAATATCTTACTCCAATAGTCGTCTTTCTCTAGAAAGGAGGTGTTCCAGCCGCACCTTCCGGTACGGCTACCTTGTTACGACTTAGCCCTAGTTATCGACTTTACCCTAGGCCGCTCCTTGCGGTGACGGACTTCAGGCACTTCCAACTTCCATGGCTTGACGGGCGGTGTGTACAAGGCCCGGGAACGTATTCACCGCATCATGGCTGATATGCGATTACTAGCGATTCCAGCTTCACGGAGTCGAGTTGCAGACTCCGATCCGAACTGTGATAGGGTTTATAGATTCGCTCCTGGTCGCCCAGTGGCTGCTCTCTGTCCCTACCATTGTAGCACGTGTGTAGCCCAGGACGTAAGGGCCGTGATGATTTGACGTCATCCCCACCTTCCTCACAGTTTGCACTGGCAGTCTTGTTAGAGTTCCCGACTTGACTCGCTGGCAACTAACAACAGGGGTTGCGCTCGTTATAGGACTTAACCTGACACCTCACGGCACGAGCTGACGACAACCATGCAGCACCTTGTAAATTGTCCGAAGAAAAAACTATCTCTAGTCCTGTCAATCTACATTTAAGCCCTGGTAAGGTTCCTCGCGTATCATCGAATTAAACCACATGCTCCACCGCTTGTGCGGGCCCCCGTCAATTCCTTTGAGTTTCATTCTTGCGAACGTACTCCCCAGGTGGGTTACTTATCACTTTCGCTTAGCCACTCAGACCGAAGTCCGAACAGCTAGTAACCATCGTTTACGGCGTGGACTACCAGGGTATCTAATCCTGTTCGCTACCCACGCTTTCGTCCATCAGTGTCAGTATATTATTAGTAATCTGCCTTCGCAATTGGTATTCTATGTAATATCTATGCATTTCACCGCTACACTACATATTCTAACTACTTCATAATAACTCAAGATAACCAGTATCAAAGGCAATTTTACAGTTGAGCTGCAAGATTTCACCTCTGACTTAATCATCCACCTACGGACCCTTTAAACCCAATGATTCCGGATAACGCTTGGATCCTCCGTATTACCGCGGCTGCTGGCACGGAGTTAGCCGATCCTTATTCTTACAGTACCGTCAAGCTGCTACACGTAGCAGTGTTTCTTCCTGTATAAAAGCAGTTTACAACCCATAGGGCAGTCTTCCTGCACGCGGCATGGCTGGATCAGGCTCTCGCCCATTGTCCAATATTCCTCACTGCTGCCTCCCGTAGGAGTCTGGTCCGTGTCTCAGTACCAGTGTGGGGGATCCCCCTCTCAGGGCCCCTATCTATCGTAGTCTTGGTAAGCCGTTACCTTACCAACTAACTAATAGAACGCATGCTCATCTTTTACCGATAAATCTTTAATATTAAAGTGATGCCACTCTAATATACTATGAGGCATTAATCCAAATTTCTCTGGGCTATTCCCCTGTAAAAGGTAGATTGCATACGCGTTACGCACCCGTGCGCCGGTCGTCAGCGGAGCAAGCTCCCTGTTACCCCTCGACTTGCATGTGTTAAGCCTGCCGCTAGCGTTCATCCTGAGCCAGGATCAAACTCTTCATCGTTAAATTTTTAAGTCTTTCGACTATTACTTTTAACAACTAATGGAATTAAATTTGGTACTCAAAATGGTTTATTCTTTTTTGTTGATAATAACCGTTTCCAGTTATTATCTACGCTGTCAATTCAATATGTTAATGAACTTATTTCTCTTTTTATTTCTTAACTCGTTTCCTCGTTAAGCGGGTGCAAATATAAAACCCTTTTTTTAATCTCACAATGTTTTTTTGAAGTTTTTTTAGACTCGTTTTTAAAACGTTTCTAACTCCATTAAAACAATCTGTAAAGAACTTTGTTTTCTAAAAACGTTGCCGTTTTTAGCGGGTGCAAACTTACACCCTTTTTTGTTACTAACAAATCTTTTTTATCTTTTTTTGAAACTAATCTAAATCCGATAAATATGACTCTGTTAATGAACGTGTTGCCTAACTAAACTACCGTAGTTGTGTCGCTAAGCGGGTGCAAATATACCACCTTTTATTATTACCAAACTAATTTATTATAACCTTTTTTTGAAATAATTTGTAAACACATTGTTACTAATGGGTTACAATTGGGTTTATTTTAAAATATCAACCATCTACTTACTTTAAAATACAAAATACACCTATCAGGACGGCTTATCTGTATTCTTTATATAAGAATACTATGCATAAATTACTATAATATATGTAAGTTATTACCTCAACCCCCTACTCTATTATAATATGTAAACGTCTTATTAGATTAGAAACAAATCTCCATGGTTAAATACGTTAGTTATAGTATTTTTAGGACATCGGATTTACATATAATTTAATACGTTGCAAAATCATCATTAAATAAATATTATTTTGAATACAGATATAGACATTATTATAATAGGAGCAGGTCCCATTGGTATAGCTTGTGCCAAAACCTGTAAAGAAAACAACTTAAGCTACCTTATAATAGAAAAGGGTGCGTTAACAAACTCCATATACAACTACCCTTTAAACATGACGTTTTTCTCTACTTCGGAAAAACTAGAGATAGATAACATTCCTTTTATAAGTAACAACCCCAAGCCCAAACGAAATGAGGCTCTAGAATATTACAGACGTGTAGCGACTACAAATGACCTACATATTAATTTATACGAAGAAGTTAAAAACATAAACAAGGAAGAACACGGTTTTACTGTAGAAACCAGTAAAGCAACTTACAAATCGGAAAAAGTAATTATAGCAACTGGGTTTTATGACGTACCTACACAGTTGAACGTTCCAGGCGAAGACTTACCCAAAGTAAATCATTATTATAAAGAAGCACATCCTTATAGCATGCAAGATGTTATTGTAGTAGGCGCGAGTAATTCCTCTGTAGATGCTGCTTTAGAAATTTACCGTAAAGGCGGACGCGTAACTATGGTGATAAGAGGCAGTGAAATAGGCAAAAGAGTTAAGTATTGGGTAAAGCCTGATATTGTGAATCGGATTGCTGAAGGTGCGATAACAGCACACTTTAATTCTGAAATTGAAACCATACAAGACCATTCGGTTACTATTAATACACCTAACGGCACAGTCAACCTTAAAAACGATTATGTTTTAGCGCTCACTGGATATCAGCCCAACATTAAATTGCTTGAAGACGCTGGCATTTCGTTTTCTGAAGACGGAAAATACGTTCCGAATTATAATGAAGAAACCATGGAAACCAATATTAAAGGGCTGTATCTTGCTGGTGTAATTTGTGGCGGTCTAGAAACTCATAAATGGTATATCGAAAATTCTAGAATTCATGCGAAGCAAATTGTGAATCATATAAAATGGAAACATTAGTCAATGTTCAGGTATAGCGTTCACTTTTTACATTATTTAGTGTATTATGATTAGTGTAAAAATACACTCACAAAAACTGCCCATAGATAACATGTAAAATACCAACATTAATCTATGGGCAGAGATTTAACTAAAACTTAGTTTAGCGTATCGCTTTTTCGTTCAATCTACTGTCTACCAATTTATCTAATTTATTATCGGCATTGTAAACCTCATCTGTGCTTTGGAATTTTTCAGCAATAGCATCAAAAACCTAATGCTTTAGCATAACGTAATGCTGTACCGAAAGCAGAAATATCGTAATGTTCTACATGTTATGCTTCAGCAATACGTCCTGCGTCCATCATATCGAGTACCATGTAAACCAACAACAGGTAGCGACATAAATAAGACTCATCGTGCTTTTCAAAAATCACAAACCTTTATAATAGAATAAACAAGTATTCCCTCTTAATATCTAGTAAAGGGATTGGGTTAATAATATAATGCGTTGCAGTTAAGGCATGATGGTAAACCATTGTAATTTTATCTTACAGTTAGAGCGAAAATCGCACTATCACATAAATTTAAAAACACGAGATTATGAGAAGTTTACTTTGGTTAATTGCAGTTATTTGTATTATCGTATGGATTTTAGGATTTTTTGGAATCGTTGCCGGTATAGGTACAGGGAGCTTAATTCATATTCTCCTAGTCATTGCCATAATCGCTATTTTATATAACATTATTTCTGGCCGCGGTTTATAAGATTTTAAACCATTTCGCTTTTTAACGCAATATATATGATTGAAGAACCCTTGTTAATATATTTGGCCGATGACGACGCAGAGGACCGAGAATTAGTTGTTGATGTTTTTAAGGATATACGACCAAGTATTAGTATTACCGAATTTGATAACGGTGTGACTTTAATGGATAATCTTTTAAATCCTGCCAAGCCATTACCACAAGCCATTTATCTGGATTTAAATATGCCTTTAATGAATGGTATTGAATGCTTACACGATATTAAGGATGAGAAAAAGTTACGTGATATTCCCATTTTTATCTATTCGAACAATTTGGAAACTACTAAAATAGAAGCCCTACAAGAAAAGGGGGCCAATCTATATATAGTGAAACCAAATTCATTCCAAAACTTAAAAGTGTTGTTATCTAAAAGCTTGCTTTATTTGGAATCTATTAAGGCGGACCCAACCTTTCCATGGGAATTTGTACTGACTTTAGAATAACTGCACGACAATCCGCCACAATGTCCAAAGCTTCAATTTTACGTTCAGCTTGTTGGGGCGCATATTGTATATAGTATGACAGTGGCTGTTGTGCGCATGCTCATCTAATTAAGTAACAAGTACCTCTACATTATATTCTATAGGAAACGCACATGAGTTTGCAATAAAACACAATTTTGATGCTTGTTTATGTAAATCTTCAGCTTGTATTTTCTGAGATGAGTGGTCTATCCAAACTTTAGGCTGTAAAACCATTTTTGTAAATGCACCACTTCCATCGGCATTTAAAGTTAAACTGCCTTCAACCGTATCTTCATATTTTAAAAGCGTAATACCTGCTTGTTGACAGACATACATATACGACATAAAATGACAAGACGATAAGGCTGCCATTAATAATTCTTCTGGATTGTATTTTGTAGCATCACCTTTAAACAATTTTGCTGCCGAAACCTCAATCTTTTTTCCTTTTTCTAAAAAGACTTGGTGCGTTTTTAAAGAACCGCCAGATTGCTTTTCAGTTTGAGCAGATTCTAAATCCCAATGGTTTTGTATTTTAAATTGAAAGGGTGTAGGCATAGTAATTTGGTTTTATAACAGCGCAATGACGAAACGCACAGAAGTGTTTTAGTGAGAAATTAATGGCTTTTTTAATAGGTGTTTTACCTCAGTACTTAAATGTGGGTCGTTTATTTCGATTTATACGTTTTCTCAAAACCATTTATGTATACTTCTTTCTCAATGAATTTATCGATTTTACAATCATGAATCATAGTGCCTTTTTGTAAGCTTATTCAATCATCGATCATAGGCATTTGAAATGTATCGCTATTAATCAATTTCTCAATAGCTCCATTGTGCTCCTGATCGTTGCATACTATTATTACTATGTTCTGTTCTCTTTCCTCTTCTTCCAATTTACTAGAACAGACAAAGCACTATCGACCAATTCGCCTCTAAATAACTGCTAATATAGCCATGCGTTTAGCCGTGTATGGTTTCACTTTTTCCGTAGCTTTTAATTAATTCGCCTTCAAAAGCCACTAATTCTTGCCAGCGTTTATCCACATCAATTCCTTTTCCGTATTGTCTAGCAAATGTGATAAATGTGGTGTAATGTCCAGCTTCACTAATCATTAAATCGTGGTAGAATTTAGATAATTCTTCGTCCTTAATGCGTTGAGATAATAATTTAAAGCGTTCGCAGCTTCGGGCTTCTATCATTGCCGAAAACAATAAGCGGTCTACAAAACTTTGTTGCCTATTTCCGCCTTTGTTCATAAACTTATAAAGTTGGTTTACATAATGATCTTTACGCTCGCTCCCTAAAGTATAGCCTCGTTTTTTAATGATATTGTGTACCATTTGAAAGTGCTCTAGCTCTTCTTTAGCTAATTCTAATAGTGCGGTAACAAGGTCTTCATGCTCACTATTATAGGTAATAATTGTAATGGCATTTGTGGCTGCTTTTTGCTCACACCAAGCATGATCTGTAAGTATTTCTTCAATATTACTTTCTACGATGGTCACCCAACGCGGATCGGTTTCTAGTTTTAGGTGAAGCATGCTCATGGATTACTGTTTTTTTTGTAAAGTTAATTATAATAGGTGTAATTGTAATTACAACAGCATTATTAATCGCAGCATGGAGATGCGTGGCATACTAATACAACCTAATCTTTAGGTGTTGCTTTTGCCAAATCAGGATTAACCTATGATAATAATTATAGAAGTGTTATAGTGCGACATGAAGTGATTTTTATTTGGTTTCTTACTGCATTACTTTGTAGGGTATAGTTATTTCTTTATAATGTTTTTTAACAGTTCACAAACTTCTTTTGTATCATTATAATATTGAGACATATCTCGGAAAGTTATACTATCATTATTTCCGTGAGCAATGCTATTTCTATTTGATACAACTGAATTTATAGAACTTTTTTGTTGGTCTGTAATTGAATTTTCAAATTCAACACTCCAATCAGTATTAAATTCTGATAATAAGCTTTTAATCCGTTTAAAGTCTAAATTTGTTATATATTTAGTACGTTTAACTATGTAATTTGAAATTGGTTGCGGAGAAGTTCCGTCACAAAAATTTGAAATCAAAATCCTTGTTACATTTTCTAGATAACCAGATGTTCTAACACATAAATATCTAGATAAATGGGCTTTTGTTTCCTCTCCTTCATCGATTGTAGAAACCTGAGCAAATAGATTATCTAATTGTTTTTCAAATATATTAAGCTTATATAAACCCATTAATCTATATTTTTGAAAGTCTCAATTGCCATATTTATTCTAGTATTTACATTTTTATCATCTGATGTTCCTCCTTGAACAACTGATATAAATTCTTCGTTTTCTGTTAGTAATCGATATTTTTCAACAAATTCAGATTTGTTTTTTATTTCTCCAGATTTTAATCTTTTAGCTACTCCAATAGAAATTGAATCAAAAGCACCTAGATTTAAGTTTCTTTTTATTCTGAATGGTTTATTTCCTACTGTTTGAGTAATAAAATTGAATGTGTTTTTAAATGTGCTTTCAAACTCATTTTTTGGTATCTTTTCTAAATGTTGATGTTCAGACATAAATGCATTTAAAAATCCTTTTAAAGGTTTTTCATAATTTTCTCGATTATATAACAATGAAAAAAATCTTAATATTAATTCTTGTTCTTTTAATCTTATATCAGATTTTTTTCCAAAAATCGCTCTCCAACTTTGAAATTTGACAAGTTCACTTAGAAGTTCATTAAACTCCCCATAATAAATACAAGCTCTAATTTCTTGCGGTTTTAAAGCTCGACCTCCCGAATTCAATCGTTCAAATATTTGATAAACACTACTTTCACTGTCATCGGGCTCATCTTGTCTAACTACAGTTGCGTGAATAATAGAATCGTCAAGCCTCAATCTGTCAGACGTTTTAAGAGTCGCATAAGAGCGACCTAATAAATCTTCTTGAACATTTTGTAATTTAAAAGGAGTACTTTGGAAGTAACCTTTGTAAAAATAATAAAGACTCATTAATCTTTGTTGACCATCAACAACAAGCAGTCTATTTGTATCTTTTTCTTTTGAGAGGAAAATACCGGGAACAGGCAAACCTAATATCAAAGATTCAATAAACTTTGAAGCTTCATTAATACTCCATACAAATTGTCTTTGAAATGGAGGGATGAAAATAACTTTATCTTGAATTCTTTTCATTAAACTATCTACTGGATAGTCTGCACCATAACTAGTTATAACATATCTAAAATCAATTGATTCATTTTCTGATTCATCGTCAAAATCAAATAATAATGGTTGTTCAATGTTTATATCATTCATCTTAGTACTGTTTTTTAATTATGCCCAACGTTTAGTATAAGAAACGTAAGGCGGTTAAAAAGCACTTTCGTTTCGGTTTATTACTTAGCTAAATATAAATATTTTACTTTTATCTTTTTTACTATAAACGCCAAATTTTATATTTAGCGGACTTTGTAACTGAACACAAATCTTTTGGTTAAAAATAAAACCCCTATGTTTTTTATACGTTGTTACCATACGTTATTATGACAGCATTTTTTAAATTTTATTCCGCTTCCACAGAAACAAAAATCATTTCTCCCAATATCTTTTATTTGTTCTGGAAATTTGGTTTCATATTCACGCATTAAAGGGTAGTAATAATTCGAATCAAAAAACTGAGCAAAACTTGGGTCAAAAGACATAATATCGGAATTAGCTTTTCTATCAAGCATATTTTTTAAATAAGCATTAAGATAGTCTAGTTCGCTATTTGCAATGAAATATTTAGAATTAATCGTCCTCTTTTTAAAGTAGTCAAAAAGTCTCTCAAAATCACCTAAATACTTTACTATTATTTCTAAATCAAAAATACTCATCGTAATAGGGGTTATGTCTTTTTCATCGTGAAAAAACAACCTTGTGTGAGATGTAATAGATGGGTAACTATCTAACACAACACAAGCAGAATATATTTCATCAATTTTCCCGAATTCAATTTTCTCACTATTTTCTTTTAATTGAAAATAACATTCGTTGTTCAAAATCAAATCATAGGGTAAAGTTGCTTGTTTGTGAGCATCTTGAACAGCTAATTTAAAGTCTTTTTGAAAAGAGTCTATATTTCCGTTTTTAGATAACTGACTTAACCTTTTAGATTTTACTTGAAAAATAAGCATTTTGTTGTCTTTAACAATACAAATATCTAGGTCAGTTAGTGTTTTAGTTCTTACCTTTTTAACTTCAACTTCAGAAAAAATAAATTTAGATTCTATTTTTCTGGAAAGTATTTCATTAACAATATGTTCAGCAATATCACCTCTGTTTTTTTGAGCTTTACTTCGATATTCTTTAGTATCAATCATCCAATAAAAAGGGCTATCATATATAGCTTCACTGAGTAAATAAGGTAAAGGAATAATATAACTGTCTTTAGTTTTAATAACAGGTTTTATTCTAAAATGATTTAAATCACCGAAGTCATTAAAATCTTGATTTAATATTTCAGTATCATAAGTAGAAAAAGAATCTAATATCTTTATAAAATTTGGATTTTTTTTGAAAATAAAATTGTTGAATTTTAAACTATATAATTCAATACGATTTTCTCCAAATTCTTTAGTATTCAATTTATAATTAAGGATTGACTTTAAATTGACGTATAGGTTTTTAGCATCTTTTGGGTTAAAATTTTTATTTTCAATTAACCATAATTTATCTTTTGAATATTTTGTTTCTAAGAAGTTTAAAAATTGATAATCGTATGCCCCAGAGGGAGCATAAAATATAGTTTCTTTTACAGACTCTGGATTTGTTCTGAATTCAATATGGTAATTTTCAAATTTTTCAGGTTTGGGAAAATATTTTAGAAAAGTTAAATGATACTCATCCATAAGATTATGAACTTTATCAGCTATAGTCCTTGCGTTATCTTTATTGGGCTTTTTTTTATGTCTATTTTTTATCCATAAGCCAAATAAAAAAGCTAATTCATTTTCGTTAAGTAAATCTCTGAAATTTTGATTAGATAACTCATCTACAGAACAATTTAAGTTTTTTTCAACTAAGTAAATTAATACATTTAGAAAATCGATAAGAGATGAATATTCATTTAATTCTGCAATAATATCTTTTTCGTTTCTCACTTTTTTCTAATGTATGGTAACTCCTCATATACAAACAAAAGCCACCAATATCAGGTTTCAGCCTCCGGTTAACCCCATGTTTGTATGGTGTTTATAAACCTCTAAAATAAGATTTTTAAGACATCTTTAATATGATTTCTTGCATAAAAAAAAAGATTATCCTTATACATACTAAAAACACCTAGTGATTACATTTTGAAACTTAGCTTTAAATTTTTCCTACAAAATGTATTAACACCCTCATAAAGACCTATTGGGGCGTTTTTTATGGTATTTAACCCTTGAAGTGGCTCAAAAAATGGTTGAAAATGGAGTAGAACCACCCCAAATTCGAGCGTTGTTTTGCTAGGGGTTTTGTTCGAGTCTTGTTCGAGTCTTCTCCAGTACCTCTTCGCCCCTTATTTTAGTGTGTTTTTAAAAAACAGACCCATTCCCGAAGAAAACCGGAACGAAACCCGATTAACACCAAAAAAAAGAGCGTTTTACCACTAAAACGATTATTTTACTCCTACACACAAGTAATCTATTACTTACAAAAAAAACTTGCAAAATCATTCCAATGAACGTGTATTCAAGTAAATGACAACATTTGCTATGTAATACCTAACCCATAGACTTAATGAATCCGCAATACATAAATTTTGATAATCATAATCAGCATTCCAACAATACCACCAACAATGGCTCCGTTTAAACGAATATACTGAAGATCTTCTCCGACTTTACTTTCTATTTGTTTTACCAATTCTACATTCGATAATTTCTGTAAGCTTTCGCCAACCAACTCCCCTATTTTATGATGATGTGTATCGATAAGCTGAAGTAAAGTTGATTTTAACCACAAGTCGGTTTGTTTAATTTTTGAATCATCGTTCTGAAAAGATAGCAACATGGTGTTTACTTTATCACGGATTAACTCGGTGTACTCGTTTTCATCTTCAAACAGATGTGCTTTAACCATCACTTTTAAGCGTGTTAATCCTTGTTTTACAATTCCGGAATCCAGTAATCGTTCTAAAAATTGTTCTCCAAACTGATTCACATCGGCTTGCGCACTCTCATCTCCCGAAGTTAACCGCTCACCATAATCGTACAACTGCGCGTCTAAAGCCATAATAATTTTATGATCTTCTGGATTTGCTTGTATATCTTCTATAAGCTGTATTAATTGATCTTGTATACCTTCGGCAATGCGTTGTGGTTTTATGGCGCCAAAAAACTGTCCTGCTCCAACTAACCATCCTTTTACCTGAGAACCTTCTTTTTGTTTATTTACTAAGACTTGAACTTCGGTAACCAAAAATTGGTAGGTAGACTCCGAACTCACTTTATCTCTCAATACGTCAAGAAAAACCATTAAAATACCATAATGATCTTTTTGGTTTATGGTCTGCTTTAGTAAATTCCCCAAAATTTCGGCTAAATTATTACCTTTTAGTGCGGGTCTAATAATGCCTTCTAGGGTATGTACAACATCGTCGTGATCTAATTTTAAAACTAAAGCTTCTAGTTCAGGTTTTAGTGTTTTTCGAATGGTTTCCTGATTATCGCCTTCTAATAAATAATTTACTATTGGCTTTGCTAGAGAAACTCCAGCAATTTTATCACGAATCATGTCTTTAGACAGCCATTCGTTATTTACCAAATCCACAATACCAGCCGATAATTTCTCTCGACTTTTTACAATAATATTGGTGTGCTTTCTAACTATAGGAATAGGAATCTCTTGGAATAAGGCACGCACGGCAAACCAATCGGCTACACCACCTACAACAGCGGCTTCGAAACCCGCGAGTAGAATTTCTAACCAATCGCCCTGATAGATATTAAAGTATTTTAAAACCAAACATCCCACCATGCAAATAACGGCGATGGCCAAGGACCGATTTCCTAATCTGTTTTTTTTCATGATAACTTCTATTTACTAGACAAGGTTATAATAAAAACTGAGAATTGGTAACTCTATGCAAATAAAAACAGTCTGAAAAACACATGCAGAAAACGCTAATTGTTTTTAAACTAGACTTCAAATTTTAAAGCATCAAACATAAACGAATTTTCAAAACGTTTTAATCGAGAATCATACTCGTCTGCAAAAACAGCAAACTGACATTTCTCGACACTTTCTCCCAAACGCAATATTTCGTTATATGTATTTTGGCGGATTAAGAATTGAGCATCTTCAATACAAATTAATTGGACATCGGTTAAATGGATACTATTAAGAAAGTATAATTTATTTAAACGTTTTACCGTTGCAATTAAAATATCTGTACCTATATAAATTTCTTCGCGTTGCGCATCAATTTTATACTCGTCGTATATACAGTAAATACGTAAATCTGTAGGTTTAGAAAATACTTCAAATTTTTCCTTTAAGGCCAAGGCTTCTGCTTTATCTTTTACTAAAACTATGGCTCTTGGCGCATCTCCTAACGCTTCCCCTTTTAGTTTCTGAATAACACTTAACACAATGGCAGTAGATTTCCCACTACCTTCCGGTCCGATCCCAAATACATTGGCCCCACTTTTTATTGTAGAAAGCACCTTTTTCTGTAAAGGCGTGGTGGTTTCAAATTCTAAACGATCTAGAGTTTCTTTAAGAACAGGAAGTATTTTTTTAAAAGACATAAAATTAAAGATTATTTTGAAGTTGCAAAGAACGGGCTTATACATACTCTAGCCTAATTTGAAGGCAGTTTTCAATAGCAAACAAAGCGACTATCACTTTTTTATTCTGAAGTATCCTTCTATTTTTGTAGTATGAGTGACGATACATTCCCAAAAATTATACAAGACGACGATGCAAATTTACAACTTCAAATTTCTATTGAAGCTGTAAAACAAGAACTTGAGACCATAACTAATCAAATTGAGGCTTTCGAAGCTGTCTTAAGGCAACATCTTACCGATTATATTGTTGAAGCACAAGAATTAAATACCCTTTACAAGCAACAAAAACGGGCGAAAAAAGACAAACGTTTAGCACAAAAACAACGTGGTAAAAATTATGTCCCACCAACAGGTTTAAAAGCGTCTTCTAAACAAAATACAGACATTACCGAATCGGATACCGAAACACTTCGGCTAAAAAAGCGTTTATATCGAGAAGCCATGTTACAGGTACATCCGGATAAATTTAGTTTATCTCCCAACAGCCAAGAATCGGCCACAGAGATTACAACACGACTGATTCATATTTATAAACATGAAGATTTAAATGCGTTACAGGCATTCCATGCACAGATTTTTTCTGATAGCTTAGATATTAATTTAAATACTAAATCCTCAGAAACACCTACAATTTCAAAAACTGAAGCTTTAGAATTCACCCTTAAACAATTGCAAAAAGAACTTAAAACCTTAAAAGAAACGGATCTTTTTGATATTATCTCTACCTATAAAAACCCATTACATTTTGTAGACGAACTTATACTGTATTATAAAGACAAAATTGAGAAATTGAAAAAACGTACCCGAACTAAAAATTAAGCTTTATAGTAAAATTCTAATACACGAGATACACTATATTTGCAAAAAAAAATCAAATAATCAATACCCTTTCTCATGAAAAAAAATTACATCAGTTTCATACTTTTTGCTCTCGTTACAAGTATCGGGTTTGCACAAGAATTTAATGTGAACCTATACGGTTCTTATACGTTTCAAGACCGATTCGATTCGTATTACGATTACGGAAGCTATTATGAAGGAAAGATAGAAGACGGTTTTCAGTGGGGAGCTGGTCTAGAGTTAAAGACGAGCCCATATATGGGCGTTGAATTATTGTATTTACGTCAAGACACTAATGCACCTACTCATTATTTAGACGAAGGCTTCTTTGCAACTGAACGATTCACCAATTTCGATCTTGCTATTAACTATGTTATGATTGGCGGAAACCGATATTTTGGAGCATCTAATTCGCCTTTACAAGGATTTGGAGGATTAATGGCTGGTATGGTGATTGCTAATTTAGAAAACCCAGATAACGGAAACACCGAAACTGCAACAAAATTTGCTTGGGGAGCTAAGTTTGGAGGTATCTACTGGATGAGTCCTAGAGTAGGATTAAAAATGCAAGCCCAATTGGTGTCTGCGGTACAAACTGTAGGTGGTGGTTTTTATTTTAGTGGTTACGGCCCTTCTGCAGGATTAAGCACATATTCTACATTTTACCAGTTTAGTTTAGGTGGTGGTTTAGTATTTAAAATGAACTAAACCTGAGTACAACAAGTCAACTTACTTTATACATCATAAAAAAAATCCCGAACAGTTTTGTTCGGGATTTTTTTTATATGCTAATCTGTATATCTCTTTAAGAGCATACGTCTTTAGTTTTAAACTCGTTTTTTGTAAAGCAGATGAACCACTAAAATCAAAATAGAAAGTACCAATCCTAAAACAGAAACACCTACCCATTTGTAATGTTCCCAAGCCAAGGCACCTAAGGTTGTCCCGATAGCACCACCAATAAAAAAGGACACCATATAAATAGTATTAACACGGTTTCGTCCTTCTGGAT
The DNA here is from genome assembly GCF_051016085.1 of Formosa bonchosmolovskayae. Taxonomy (GTDB): domain Bacteria; phylum Bacteroidota; class Bacteroidia; order Flavobacteriales; family Flavobacteriaceae; genus Formosa. The sequence goes on along the minus strand of NZ_CP174605.1, from coordinate 2,150,101 downwards.
TTCTAGAAAATATTATATTCTGATTGGTAATATGAAGCGCTTGCATACCTAAATCGACTAAAATTACACCCACAATTAAGCCAAAAATTGAATGTCCGGACACAAGAAAAACACCCCAAGACACGATTAAAAGTAATGTTGAAAATAGAATAATACGATTCTTAGGTAATTTATCATTCAGTTTTCCTACCACGGTTGCACCCAATGCGCCTACCATTCCTAACAATCCGAATAATCCTGTAATGGTACTTCCGTACCCAAATTCATCTTCCATTAAGAAAACTAAAGTTGTCCAGAACACACTTAAACCCGCAAAAGACAACGCGCCTCGAAGCGATGCCAAGCGTAATTCTGGTTCGGTTTTAAAATAGAATACAATAGACTGAAACAAATCTTTATAAGTTCCTTTAAAATCAGGATTTAGTCTTGGTAACTTAAACCGAAGTAAAACAAAGAGCAAAACCATTAAGGCGGTCGCCCCAAAATACATGGTTCGCCAACCAAATTGTTCTCCTATAAAACCACTAATAACGCGACTTCCTAAGATTCCGATTAATAAACCACTCATTACAATACCAATAGCTCGGCCACGGCCTTTATCGTCGCTTAACTGTGCGGCCATAGGTACAAAAAGCTGGGGCAACGAAGACGTGAATCCTATAAAAAAACTACTTACAATAAGCACCCAAAGGGAACCTGCGGTAGCGGCCACTAATAATGAAATAACCATAAGTATAAAATCGTATTGTAGTATTTTATGATTTGATAATTTATCACCCAACGGCACAATAAAGAATAGACCAAAGGCGTATCCTAGTTGTGTGCTTAATGCCACGTGACTGACTTGAGATTCTGTCACACCAAAATCTACGGCTATTTGATGTAGCAACGGCTGGTTGTAGTACAAATTTGCAACTACTAAACCAGCCGAAAAGCTCATTAAATATAAAACTGAATTACTAAGTTTATTCATGGTATATAATATGAGACCAAATTAAGCAAAAATTGACCATTTGAATATCTCTATACCTACAGAATTATAACTTAAATACGCTTAATATGAATTACAAATCGTGTACTATTCATTCCTAGTATTAAAATCGGCATCGGTTAGTGTTTTCATAAAAGCAACTAAACTCGCCTGTTCCGATTCAGATAAATCTAAAGAATCAAAAGGTAAGGTTTGATACTCTTCTTGGATACCAATACCTTTTCCGCCTCCACGATTATAAAAATCGACCACTTCTTCTAATGTATTATACACGCCATTATGCATATAAGGCGCCGTTTTTTCGATGTTACGCACAGTTGGTGTTTTAAAAAAGTGTTCCCGTTCCTTAGTTTTATAAAAATTATAACGCCCCAAATCTTTACTTACAATAGCATTAATGGTATCGTTATTTTCTGGAACGCCTAGTAATTCTAATTCAGTATCGGTGTAATTTGGAGGCACGGTTCCGTTAAATAAAGGTGGAAAATGGCAGGTTGCACAAACCGCTTTACCCATAAATAAATTGAATCCGTCTTTTTCTTCTTGCGTTAGAGAATGCTCTAATCCATTAATATTTTTATCGAATTTAGAATCGAAACTATTTAATGTACGGACGTAAGATGCTATGGCATGTCTAATATTATATTCTACTCTGTCGTTATTATACAAAGTTGTTATTGAGGTTTTATACTCTGAATTATGCATTACGCGATTCACTAAAGAATCCATAGGTAAATTAAATTCATCATGATTTTCGGCAACGCCCACAACCTGCCCTTCTAAACTACCTGCTCGCCCATCCATAAAAAAAGATTGCTGATACGCGGCATATGTTAAGGTTGGTGAGTTTCGTATTTGCCTGTCATCGAAAGTTTTTCTTCCATCTGTAAACGCTAAATCTGAAACATGACAACTTGCACACGCCATTGTTTTGTTTTTAGACAATAGTTTATCGTTAAACAATTGCTTCCCAAATTCTGCCTTTTCTTTAAGCTTTAAAGTATCACTTTTATAATCTGTAAAATATGAAACATTTAATGTGTTCTCTCCAAAAAGAGATGTCGCGTTGTTAGTTAAAGCCATTTCAAAAGGAAATGTAACCTGCCAATCATCTTGAGTTTGTACTAATAATTTTAGTTGATTATCGGTATGATTTTTAATAAAGCTGAAACGGTCAAAGCTTTCAAAATCGTGATTTAAAGTAACTATTGCGTTTTCGAAAGACGACTTTAAGTCGTTATAAATAGCTTCCGAAGAAAATTCATCTTTAAACACGTCTACTACATACAACAACGTCTTGTAGGTATACTGACTTTCTTTTAAAGACTGAGCAAGTACAGGCGAATCAAAACCTGTAATTCCTGTGGTTGCAATCCGAACCACTTGGTTTCTCAATAACCAAATAATGTGATAATCCTTTAGTGCGATTGCCGTATTTCCTTGGATTAATTTTAGTCGACTACTAGTCATTTTAACCACCTGGTGTAATGCCAAAGTATCTAAAGGTTCTTCATGAAGGAACTCTTCAATAACTTGAAATCCGAAAGGTGTTCTAATTTTAATATCTGTAGCATCTTCCTCTAGCACTTGCAGGATATTTGGTGCATTTAATGACTTATAATTGTTTTGGTCTACAAATGCCAAAATAGGTTCTAAAGCTTTAAAGTGATGTCTTGCACTTTTGTAAGCTTCAATTTTATCTGATGTAGAATTTAAAGTTGAAATAGAATCTAAAGCAAGAACACTTTGTTCGATTTCAGATTTGAAAAAATTTAAAATGTGCTCGTTAGTCGTTAACTGCTGATTTACAGTGTCAGGCTGTTTTTTACACCCCATTTGCATGAAAAGCAAAAGACATATACCTATAGTATATGTCTTAGCTTTCATAAATAATATGTTATTCATGAATTTATTTTTATCTTATCTTTCTAATCCAGTTATTTTGAATAAAACAGAACCTTCGTTAGTTGCAGTCGCACCTTCTAATACTGAATTTGCTTTTGGGTCTGTAAAAAATGTTCCATCTGGAGCATTCCAACCATGGTTTTGAGTCATTACCATAAAAGTGTTTTCACCATTATTTACAACATCTGTAACATCAATCATTCCTGTAATTTCCCACATTGAAGATGCTGTACCGTAACCTATAGATTCTGCATAGTCTTGGTCGCATTCTAAAACAGTTTTAATTTCTCCTGTTGACAGGTTATACTGATATAATTTTGCAAAACCAGAAATTGCTGAATTTAAAGATGCATAACCATTCGGGTCTTCTTGAATGTACGCATAGTTTTCTGTAACTAAAATGTTATCTGGCGAGTGGAAACCATCAGCTTTACCACCTACAATATCTCCATCTAAAACACAAGTGATTTTAGCAGGACCAGTTGGGTCTTCTTCATTTAAGACTACTTTATACACACGACCTAGTAAACTTCCTTTTCCTACTAAATCTGCACTGTAACGTCCTGTTACACAAAAGTAAATTTCTCTTTGGTTAGCAGCAGAACCTCTTCTCCAGTCGATATCTTCTAATCTAGAGAATCCCATAACACCTTTAGCTTTAGCTTCAGCATCTAATAAATCGATTTGAGTTTCTTCTAATTCAACAAATTCTGCTTCGTATTCTGTTCCTTCAGCCATTTGCGCTTCAAAATCGATACCTGCACTTGTTACTTTTAATCCGTATAATTTACCATTATCGAAATTCCCACGGCTTCCTACATACATTCCTAATTGACCAGAAGGCACTGAATTGTCTGAATGGTCATCGCCAATAAAAACAACAGTTTTACTTGGATACGCATCTTTACCTATTGGCACTGCATTTTCTGTAGACCATTGTCCTAACTTAGGTAACATAATTGCAGTATCTGCATCATCGGCAGATTTGTAAGGATTTGTAGCAAATACACCTTTAGATGAACCTCCCCATTCTCCTCCTGAAAGATATAATGGTCCGAAACCATGTTCTTCTTGAGTAATTAAAGTTCCTGAACATTGTGCAGTAAATGCTGTTGCGAATGCATTCACAATATAATCACCATGTATAGGTTGTAAATCTGAGTTTAATTTTATGCGTGCAATAGAATAATCGCCTTCAATATTGTTTATTAAAGTAAAGCTACCATCATTTTCTGCTAATAATCCAGCACCATCTGCAAGAGAACCGTATACGAAATCTGGTGTACTTTCTAATCTATCTTCAGAAGATAAAATAGTTGTAATGTTAATTGATGAGAATGCACTTTCTACTTTTAATAAGTTTGGTGTTTTAGACTCGGTTAAAGGTATTAAGTCTTCAAGCGTTAAATCTTCTCCGTCTTCACCATCTTCTCCGTCTACACCGTCTGCTCCATCTACGCCATTAACACCATCTTTTCCATCTTCAACATCACAGCTTACTACTAATGTGCTGGTTGCTGTTAGTACAAATGATAAAAGAAAAATTCTAATAATTTTGTTCATAATTTAAAGTTTAAGTTGATTTTTAGTTGTGAACAAATCTATTATTAGCACCGTGGAATCTTGTTACGTAAGTAAGGTAGTTTGGTTAATATATCGCTATCTAAATGTTACCTGCATTAACACAACATTACCGGATTACCGGAAAACACACGCTAATATTAATTGAAAATTAATCACGCTTTTTAAAGTGTAATGCCCCATAGAATTTCTGTACTTTTTAACACGCTTATAATAATCCAATTAACTGTTGTATAAATACTTTTTTAAGAGTGGTCTATGGAATTCACTTAACGTCTGATATTTCTATTTAATAAATCGCGTTTTTAAACCTTTTAAAACACAAAAAACCTCAAATCGGATAGATTTGAGGTTTTTCACAGGATTAATTATACTTTACTATTACATATTTCTTCGGTATTGTCCGCCCACTTCGAATAATGCTTCTGTAATTTCTCCTAAAGAACACACTTTACACACATACATTAAGGCTTCAAAAATATTTTCGTTATGAATGGCTTTATGCTGCAGGTCCTTCAACAATTCCGCAGTATCATTTCCTTTATGAAGATTTTCTAGTGTTTTAATTTGAAATTGTTTCTCTTCTTCCGTCGCACGAATCACTTCTTTTGGAATAACCGTTGGTGACCCTTTAGAACTTAAGAAGGTATTTACACCAATAATTGGGAAATCGCCATTGTGTTTCAAGGTTTCGTAGTATAAACTTTCTTCTTGTATTTTACTACGCTGATACATGGTTTCCATAGCACCTAAAACGCCACCACGTTCTGTAATTCTGTCGAATTCTAACAGCACAGCTTCTTCTACTAAATCGGTTAGCTCTTCAATAATAAAAGACCCCTGAATAGGATTTTCATTTTTAGCTAATCCTAATTCTTTGTTTATAATTAACTGAATGGCCATAGCACGACGCACCGATTCTTCGGTTGGCGTGGTAATCGCTTCATCGTACGCATTGGTGTGTAAAGAATTACAATTATCGTAAATCGCATACAGCGCTTGAAGACTGGTACGAATGTCGTTAAAATCGATTTCCTGAGCATGTAAACTACGTCCAGACGTCTGAATATGATATTTTAGCATTTGCGCTCTTGAGTTAGCGCCGTATTTTAATTTCATCGCTTTAGCCCAAATTTTACGCGCAACACGTCCGATAACGGAATATTCTGGGTCGATACCATTAGAGAAAAAGAACGATAAGTTTGGTCCGAATTTATTAATATCCATCCCACGACTTAAATAGTACTCGACATACGTAAATCCGTTAGACAATGTTAATGCCAATTGCGTGATGGGATTGGCGCCTGCTTCGGCAATATGATATCCAGAGATAGATACCGAATAAAAGTTACGTACATTATTATCGATAAAATATTCTTGTACATCGCCCATTAAGCGCAAGGCAAATTCTGTAGAAAAAATACAGGTATTTTGTGCTTGGTCTTCTTTTAAAATATCGGCTTGCACGGTACCACGAACTTGCGCAATGGTTTTGGTTTTAATATCTAAATACACATCGGCAGGTAATACTTCGTCTCCGGTTACGCCTAAAAGCATTAAACCTAGTCCGTTATTTCCTTCAGGAAGTGCTCCATTATATGTTGGACGTTCTACGCCTTTAGCTTTATAAATGGCATCTATTTTAGCTTCAATATCTTCAACTAAATCATGCTCCTTAATATATAACTCACATTGCTGATCGATGGCGGCATTCATAAAAAAACCAAGTAACATTGGAGCAGGACCATTAATAGTCATACTTACAGACGTCATGACATCGGCTAAATTAAAACCAGAATATAGTTTTTTAGCATCGTCTAAACAACAAATACTGACTCCGGCATTACCAATTTTTCCATAAATATCGGGACGTAAATCGGGATCGTTACCATATAGCGTCACACTATCGAACGCTGTAGATAAGCGTTTTGCTGGTAACCCAGCACTTACATAATGAAAACGACGATTTGTACGTTCTGGTCCACCTTCTCCTGCAAACATACGTGCTGGATCTTCACCGGTACGTTTAAACGGATACAGCCCTGATGTATATGGGAATTCTCCTGGTACATTTTCCTGTAAGCACCAACGTAAAATATCGCCCCAAGCTTGATACTTTGGCAAAGCGACTTTAGGAATTTGTAGGTGTGAAAGTGATTCGGTATGTGTCTCTATTTTTATTTCCTTATCTCTGACTTTAAAAGCGTAAATCGGATTCTTGTATGTATTGACTTTTTCCTTCCAATTTAAAATGACTTCCCAATTATAAGGATCAAGATTAAGTTTTACTTTATCGAATTGTGCAACAAGTAATTTAATGAATGAAACATCGTCGTCCGTTTCCTTGTCTTTTAAAATGTTGTCTAGATCTAGTCCTATTTTAGAAATTTCAACGTCTACATTCGTAATAGACTCTATGGTTTTAAAAATCCCAAATAATTTCTGAGCCACCACCACTTGATCTTCGGCCGTTTTATCGTACCCACGGTTATTTTCAGCAATTTCTGAAAGGTAGCGTGTTCTTGAAGGCGGAATGACATAAATCTTTTCGCTCATTTCTTTCGAAATGGTAAAGGTTGACTTTAAATCGGAATCTAAATTTTCTACCAATCCATCCATCACAGCTTTGTACAGCGTGTTCATTCCGGGATCATTAAATTGGGAAGCTATCGTTCCGAATACCGGCATAGTATCCGGATCTGCGTGCCACATATTATGGTTACGCATATATTGTTTTTTTACATCGCGAATGGCATCTAGAGCCCCGCGTTTATCGAATTTATTAATCGCCACCAAATCGGCAAAATCTAACATATCGATTTTTTCTAACTGAGTCGCCGCTCCAAATTCAGGAGTCATCACGTATAACGACAAGTCGCTGTGTTCTATAATTTCGGTATCCGATTGTCCAATTCCAGAGGTTTCTAAAATAATTAAATCGTATTCGGCGGCTTTTAACACTTCAACCGCTTCATTCACATGTTTAGACAGTGCTAAGTTAGACTGACGTGTAGCCAAACTACGCATATACACACGAGAATTATTAATCGCATTCATACGGATTCTATCTCCTAAAAGTGCTCCTCCAGTTTTTCGTTTTGAAGGATCTACAGAAATTAATCCGATGGTTTTCTCTGGGAAATCTATAAGAAAACGACGCACCAACTCATCGACCAAAGACGATTTACCAGCACCTCCTGTTCCTGTAATTCCGAGAACGGGCGTTTTTGATGTCTTATTTTTAGTGTGAATCTTTTCTAAGGTCTTTTTTGATACTTCAGGAAAATTTTCAGCAGAAGAAATGATTCTAGCAATAGCTTTTGAATTTTTCTCTTTCAATTTATCTACATCTACATTCAACTGGTCTCCAACCGCAAAATCAGCTTGCTTAACCAAATCGTTAATCATCCCTTGTAGTCCTAGTTCCCGTCCATCGTCTGGAGAATAAATTCTAGCGATACCATAATCCATAAGTTCTTTGATTTCCGAAGGTAAAATTACACCACCTCCACCACCAAAAATCTTGATGTGTTCCGAGCCTTTTTCCTTAAGCAAATCGAACATATATTTAAAATACTCGTTATGTCCACCTTGATAAGATGTTAAACAAATCGCATTGGCATCTTCTTGAATTGCTGTGTTAACAACCTCCTCGACACTGCGATCGTGGCCCAGATGGATTACCTCTACTCCAGTTGATTGGATGATGCGTCGCATGATATTAATAGACGCATCGTGCCCATCGAAAAGGGAAGCTGCGGTTACTATTCGTACTTTATATGTTGGCTTATAAGGATCTACTTGTCTCATTATCAATAAAAACTATTTAATTGAGACGCAATTTACGGAATATTCAAAAATAACTTGTATTTAACTTAATTTATCTAAAAGCATTTCAAGTAGTGTATACGTTCAAAATTTAACTATTTTTAATCTTTTATTGAAAACTATTAAGATGAATAAAATCACACTTTTAATGCACTGCAATGATCAATCTGGAATCATCGCAGCAGTATCTAATTTTATCGCTCAAAACAGCGGAAACATTATATATATTGACCAACATGTAGATCGCGAGCAGGATATATTTTTTATGCGTTTAGAAAGTGAATTCGAAACAGACACCTTAGATTTAGAACAACTAAAACATACGTTTAAAAGCACATTAGTTAAACAGTTTTCAATGAAATGGCGTATTTACACGTCTGAAGTACAGCCTAAAATGGCACTTTTTGTATCTAAATACGATCACTGCTTATACGATATCTTAGGACGTTATAAATCGGGAGAATTAGATGTACACATTCCGTTTATATTAAGTAATCATTTAGACTTAAAACCTATAGCCGATAGTTTTAATATTCCTTTTTACCATGTTCCAGTAACCAAAGACACCAAGCCTGAAGCAGAAGCTAAGCAATTGGAATTACTAAAGAAGCACCAGGTTAATTTTATTGTTTTGGCGCGTTATATGCAAATTATATCTCCGAAGTTAATTAGCGAATATCCGAACAAGATTATTAATATTCACCATTCGTTTTTACCAGCATTTGTTGGAGCGAAACCATACCATTCTGCTTACAAACGCGGCGTTAAAATTATTGGAGCGACAAGTCATTATGTTACAGAAGATTTAGATGCTGGACCTATTATCGAGCAAGATGTAACACGAGTATCTCACAACCAAGCTATTGAAGATTTAATTGCTAAAGGTCGAGATTTAGAGAAAATTGTATTGGCCAACGCCATTAAACATCATATAAACAGGAAGGTAATGGTGTTTAATAACAAAACCATTATTTTCTATTAATTACTTCGTTCTATATTTATAACAGACCTTAATAAATCTTGCAGTTCGGGTTTACAAGACTGCTGTATATAGGTTAATTGTAAATTAGATAAGAAGGTTCTTAAAATATAAACTTGAATGTTTGTGTTGTTTAAACGCAATAGTTCGTCCTGCCAAATCGAGAATAAAGTTTCAATTATTTTAGAATTTTGCGCGTAGTTAAAATTGATTTGATAACACAAACTTTTAGAGTAGCTTTTAAATAACAACGGATGTTCTATTAAACGCTTAAAATAATGATGAATTTTAAGGGTTATTTCATCTACAGAGTTTAAATCATAACAGAAAAAATCTAAAATACTTCTTCCTTGCTTAGCTAGTAAAATGAGGAATGCACTTTCTATTTGATTTTTCTTATTATGTACATGATTATAATAAACATCTAACCCCAAGTTGGTATTTATAATCATAACATCGCAAGACAAAATTTCAACCAAAAATGCTTGCATAACATCAACTTGATCTGTAGAGATTATGAGTTCTTTTTTATAGCCTTTGCTAGAAAAACTTACCATTTTAAGTGGAGGTATTGTCATGATTACGCTGGTGTATTAAAATGCAATGGACACGATTAAATCTTGCCTTTAATATATAGTCTCGTGTATATTCAGTCTAAAAATTGAGGTATTAAAACCATCTGTTGCAAACAAGTGTTTGCCTTCAAAAACTCGAATTCATCTAAATTTATGCATTTTTTTAAAAATATACGCATATTTTTGCGTTTCAAATCCTAAAAAAACAACTTTTGAAACATATTATTTTAGTCTGCACGATAGTGTTTTCTTTAAACACATCTGCGCAAACCTTAAGCGATCTTGCTAAATCATTTAAGAAAGCAACATCGTCCTCATCAACTTCTACTTCTTCAACAGCGTCATCAATTATAAACATGTCTAATACAGATATTGCTGCGGGATTAAGAGAAGCCTTAAATTTAGGAATAGAAGATCAGGTTAATAAATTAACCCAAACGGATGGTTTTTATAAAAACGACTTAGTTAAAATCTTGCTCCCAGCCGAATTGCAAAAAGTAGATACCGCTTTACGAAAAATGGGATTAGCCAATTTAGCAGACGAAGGTATAAAGGTACTAAACCGTGCCGCAGAAGATGCCGTAAAAGAAGCTACACCTATTTTTGTTGATGCTGTAAAAGACATCACTTTTGATGATGCCAAAAGCATCTTACTAGGAAGTGACGATGCTGCAACAACCTATTTAACTTCTAAAACGGAAACAGAACTATATAAAAAGTTTAATCCTGTAATTAATGAATCTTTTAGCAAAGTAGGTGCCGACAAAGTATGGACAGGGCTAATTTCTAAATATAATAGTATGCCTTTTGTTACTCAAGTTAACCCGGATTTAACAGATTATGTAACTAAAGAAGCCTTACAAGGTGTATATACTATGATTGCCGTAGAAGAAAAAGAGATACGAAAATCGACAGCAGCTCGGTCTACACAATTATTACAATCGGTATTCGAACTACAAGATTAATAACGGCCAACTTTTAAGGTTTTAGTCGTACAGCATAAGCAATTTTCTTACCGATTTATAATCTGTTTAACTGAAATTGATATCAACTAAAAGCAACTCTTAAACTAGAGTTGCTTTTTTTTGGTAAATTTTATGATTTGTCTGTTCATGCATTTATTTTTTTAGTGTATATTTAAAACACTAATAGCCAATAAGATGAAACCAAATGACCGCCTCAAAGAAAATAAGCAGAAACTAAACAGACGCTACAAACAACTTATTGAAAGGGCTTATAATTTTCGCCAAACCGATGCCGCAATAAGTGATATTTCCGAATATAAAGCCATTAAATTGTTAAACAAATTGAATCGGCTGGAGTATTTATATCGTGGAGAAAACAATTTACCAACCCAATAAAACATTATAGTTTTATTAACTAATCTCTAAAGTTTTTGGCATGGTTTTTACGTTATAATATTCAAATAACTTAATATTATGAAAAATCAATTTAGTAAAGTAGGAAACGTAAGACCAAGTCTAAAGAAACTATTAAAAGTAGAAGAATTACAAAATTTATATAAGTCTTTTATTGAAGAAGCATATAATGTAATGCAAACAGATAGTAGTTTAAGTGATTATTTATATTTCGAAGCTACCAAGCTAAAAAAGGAAATGATTCGTGTTGAATCTAATGATCACGACAGATTTCGCTCAGCCCTTTAAAATAGTCGAAAGCCTTTAATAATCTAGAGCCATACCAAGAGAACATTTCTCCGTCGACCAATATTATTTTGGAATTTGGAAAATAAGCTTGGACCTCTTTTATATGTTTATTTTTAAACGGAAAAGGCTCGCTAGATAAAAATATTAGCTCGGGTTTTATCGTAATTTTTTCAATATCTATTTCAGGATATCTACTTTGATGCGCAAAAACGTTATCTAATTTATTCTGAACTAATAAATGATTGATAAAATTTTCGTTCCCGGCAACCATCCATGGTGATTTCCAAATAAAGTAAGCAACCGTTTTTAAAGGTTTTATAGACATATAATCTTCAAATTCTGACTTACTTTTTTTTATGCCTTTTATTAAAGTGTTTGCCTGGTCTGGAATATTAAAAATCTCCCCATACATGCATATTAGCTCTAAACTATCGTCTATTGTATAAATATCTGAAATATGAACAGGTGCAATTTGCTCCAATTCAGAAATCATATCTTTGGCATTTTCCTCTTTATTACATAAGATAATATCGGGTTGTAATGCTTTAATTTTATCGTAATTAACCTGCTTTGTACCGCCTACAATTTTCTTAGTAGACAACAATGGAGTTGGATGCACGCAAAATTTAGTAATTCCAACAATACGATCTTCCAGCCCTAAATCACATAATAGTTCTGTCTGACTAGGAACCAAAGATACTATACGTCTTGGAACCTTATTTAAATGGAAGGTTCTATGTAATTGATCTTTAAAGCGAGTCACCAATATGTTATTTCGAATTTAGAATGGTTTCCATATCTTGTTGGAGCATTTTGGCATTCTTCGCAGCGGCTTCGGCGAAATCTGTTCCGTTAGAAGCGTAGATAATTCCTCGAGACGAATTAATTAATAAGCCTACATTAGCTGTCATTCCATATCTACATACGTCTTGTAAGCTTCCGCCTTGGGCACCAACACCTGGAACCAATAAGAAACTATTTGGAATAATTTTTCTAATATCTGTTAAGTATTCTGCTTTAGTCGCTCCTACAACATACATAAGTTGTTCTGAATTCTCCCATGTTTTAGAAGTTTCTAAAACCTGCTTATACACTTCCTTACCCTCTATGGTTTTGGTTTGAAAATCGAAAGCACCTTGATTAGAGGTTAAAGCTAAAAGAATAGTATGCTTATTTTTAAACGTTAAAAAAGGCTCTACTGAATCTTTTCCCATATACGGTGCGACAGTCACACTATCGAATGCTAAATCTTCTAAAAATGCTTTGGCATACATAGTACTTGTATTACCAATATCTCCACGTTTTGCATCGGCAATGGTAAAAATTTCAGGGTAATTTTCATTTAAATAATTAATAGTCTTTTCTAAAGATTTCCATCCTTTTAATCCATAAGCCTCATAAAATGCAGTGTTAGGCTTATAAGACACACATAAATGATGTGTTGCATCTATAATGGCTTTATTAAATTCGAAAATAGGATCTTCGGTATCTAATAAATGTGGTGGTATTTTATTTAAATCGACATCAAGGCCAATTGCTAAGAATGATTTTTTTATTTTAATCTGCTCAATTAATTGTTCGGTAGTCACTGTAATTTACTTTTGTAGATTTAAACTTAACTTTAAAAATGTGTAATAAAAAAGCCTCTAAACGAGGCTAATTCTTTTTAAATGACATCGTCATTAGCTTTTAACTTTTCAGTATTTTCTGCTAATTGTAATTCGTCAATTATTTTTTGGATATCCCCATTAACAATATTCCCTAAATCGTACAATGTTAATCCAATTCTATGATCGGTTACACGTCCCTGCGAATAATTGTAGGTTCTAATTTTAGCACTTCTATCTCCAGAAGTTACCATGGTACCACGTTTTTCGGCATCGGCAGCATTCTTTTTGGCCAATTCCATTTCGTATAAACGAGAACGTAATACTTTAAATGCTTTTTCTTTATTCTTATGTTGCGATTTCTGATCTTGACATTGGGCCACTAATCCGGTAGGAATGTGTGTTAAACGCACCGCAGAATACGTTGTGTTTACCGATTGTCCTCCTGGTCCTGACGAACAGAAAAAATCGACTCTAACTTCTTTCGGATTAATTTCAACATCAAATTCTTCTGCTTCTGGGAATACCATTACTGTAGCGGCACTGGTATGTACACGCCCTTGAGTTTCTGTTTGTGGCACACGTTGTACACGGTGAACACCCGCTTCAAACTTTAAGGTACCGTATACGTCTTCTCCAGTAACTTCAAACTGAATTTCTTTAAATCCGCCGTTAGTTCCTTCACTGTAATCTACAGTATCGACTTTCCATCCTCTACCTTCACAATATTTAGAATACATTCTAAATAAATCTCCAGCAAAAATACTCGCTTCATCTCCACCTGTTCCTGCACGTAATTCTACAACCGCATTTTTAGTGTCTTCCGGATCCTTAGGAATTAACATTACTTTAATTTCTTCCTCTAATTCTGGTATGCGAGATTTCGCTTCTTCATATTGCATTTTGGCCATATCAACCATTTCTGCATCACTCCCATCCGCTATAATTTCTTCAGATTCTTTTATGTTTTCTGTTAAGGAAATATATTCCTCACGTTTATCCATTAAGCCTCTTAAGTCTTTATATTCCTTATTTAATTGTACATAACGTTTCTGATCTGTAATAATATCTGGTTGAATGATTAAATCACTCACCTCATCAAAACGTTGTTTTACTATTTGTAACTTGTCTAACATCTACCTAATTAAATTGTGGAGCAAAAATACGATAATTTATGAATTTTACATATGTAAATTAAACACATAATATTGCGTGATAAAATTTAAAGGAAGATCATTAATTCTCTTCAAATAATTCTTCTTTTTTAAATGGAAGTACGGCATAGGCTGTAAGCAGTGTTATGCCTAATATATGAAACAATCGTGTTGGGTAATAAAACTCACCTATTGCCAGATAGTAAGAGATAAAGGCAAGAAAATCGGATAACGCAATAGAAAACACAAAAAACACACAAACTATAGACCGCATAGAATTGTATCTAAGATTATAGTTTACCACTAAAATAAATAATATCAGGTATAATAAGGCGCAACACGCGTACAAAAAAATATGCAAGGTATTGTTAAACTTCATGGTTGCTAATTCTAACAATTCCAGAAATAAAGCACCACCAAAACCAATAATAAGCAAACTACCAACTACCGATTTCTTACTTTCAAGCTCTATCTTAAATCGTGGTATTAAGTGCCAAATCATAACTAATAGTCCCAAAGATTTTAACACCGATGCCAAATTGTTATAAAACGGATAATCGTAAAACATGATGCACACATCGGTAGAGATAAACAGAAGATAGACGAGTGTTAATTTAATTTTCTTTAATCCTCCAAATATAATAAAGAGTACAAAAAAGGCTAAAGTCGTAATATTCCGAACTAACCTAGAGTCAAATGCCGTGAACTGTGTTATAATAAAAAAGTTTATTACAACCATGGTGCACGCCAATAGTATTATACTTGTTTTTTTAGAAATCATGAGTTTTGAAAATTTAAATCTATCTAATTCTCATTTAATTAGCAATCTTATATTACTACGATTTGGTTACAAAAAAAGCGAGAGTTCCCTCTCGCCTTTTTAAGCTTGTATTCACTTTATATTATCCACATTTAGAAGATCCACAATCTTTACATGTAAGACACCCTTCTTGATAGATTAAATTTTCAGAATCACAATTACTACACGTTTGCCCTTTTACTTGCGTTCCATCTGCAACAAAACGTTTTAAAGCGCGAACCACTCCATTTTTCCATGTATTTATAGACTCACTATCTAATTGTAAGCTATTAATTAAGTCTACAATTTTATCGATTGGCATACCGTGACGAAGTGTACTTGATATTAATTTAGCATAATTCCAGAATTCTGGATTGAATTTATGGGACAAGCCTTCAATAGTGGTTTTGTAACCTCTCTTGTTGTGGTATTGAAAATCGTAACGTCGCGTACCGTCGTCGTTTCTGTTTTTAATAATTAAGCCCTCGTTAACCCAACGCGGAATTATCATACCATCTTCATCGTCTGTTAATCCCGTAAATACTTCGTAAGGTTTACCATCTATTTTACCAATAAACGCAATCCATTTTTCTTTATTATTTTGAAAACGTACTACGTCTGCTTCAAGAACTTGTGGGCGTTTTTTAGGGAATGTTGTTAACACATCTGTAGTTGGGTCCTCTTCTTTCTTTTCTTCGTTAGAGATTAAAACTCCTGCACGAGATCCGTCGCGATATACAGTTACTCCTTTACAACCAACTTCCCAAGCTTTTAAATATAACTGCCCAACTAAGTCTTCAGAAACATCGTTTGGTAAATTTATGGTTACACTAATAGAGTGATCTACCCATTTCTGAACCGCGCCTTGCATAGACACCTTACTTAGCCAATCTACATCGTTAGATGTGGCTTTGTAATACGGTGATTTAGCAATTAAAGCATCGATTTCTTCCTGAGAATAGTTTTTAGATAAATCGAAATTATTTACTTCCATCCATTGTTTAAAACGGTGGTGAAACACTACATATTCTTCCCAAGAATCCCCTACCTCATCAACAAAATCTACACGCACATTTTTGTCGTTCGGGTTTACTTTTCGTCTACGTTTGTAAACCGGCATAAATACAGGTTCTATTCCTGAACTTGTCTGCGTCATTAAACTTGTAGTTCCTGTTGGCGCAATGGTTAATAAGGCTATGTTACGACGTCCGTATTCTAACATGTCGTAATACAATTTACTATCGGCTTCTTTTAAACGTTGAATAAATGGATTATCTTTTTCTAATTCAGAGTTATAAACACCAAAAGCACCACGGTCTTTTGCTGTATACACAGAAGCTCTATAGGCTTCTATAGCTAATTTTTTATGTACTTCTACAGAGAAAGCATTTCCTTCTTTACTTCCGTATCTTATACCTAGAGCGGCTAACATATCACCTTCAGCAGTGATACCAATACCTGTTCTTCTACCTTCTTCTGCTTTATGTTTAATATTTTCCCAAAGTTCTTTTTCGGTTGCTTTAACAACATCTAATTCTGGATCTGCTGCAATTTTAGCTAAAATACCATCAATTTTTTCTAATTCTAAATCGATTATATCATCCATGATACGTTGTGCAACAGCTATATGCTTACTAAATAATTCGAAATTAAAACTTGCGTCTTTAGTAAACGGATTTTCTACATAAGAAAATAAGTTGATTGCTAATAGACGGCAAGAATCGTAAGGACATAAAGGAATTTCTCCACACGGATTGGTAGATACTGTTTTATAACCAAATTCTGAATAACAATCTGGAACAGATTCATTAATTATAGTGTCCCAAAATAAAATACCTGGTTCTGCAGACTTCCATGCATTATGTACTATTTTTTTCCAAATCCCATCCGCTTGAATGGTTTTTGTAAACTTAGGGTTTTTACTAAAAATTGGATATTTCTGAGTGTATTCGCCATCCGCCTTTACTGCTTTCATAAACTCATCGTCTATACGCACAGATACGTTAGCTCCGGTAACCTTACCTTGCTCTAATTTAGCATCTATAAAATCTTCTGAATCTGGATGATTTACAGAAACAGACAACATTAAAGCACCACGACGTCCGTCTTGAGCAACCTCTCTAGTAGAATTTGAGTAGCGTTCCATAAAAGGTACGATACCCGTAGATGTTAAAGCTGAATTTTTTACAGGAGACCCTTTTGGACGAATGTGAGATAAATCGTGCCCCACACCGCCACGACGTTTCATTAATTGTACCTGCTCTTGATCTATTTTCATGATTCCTCCGTAAGAATCTGATTCGCCACTATTTCCTATTACAAAACAATTTGAAAGTGATGCAATTTGAAATGGGTTACCTATCCCAGCCATCGGACTACCTTGAGGAACGATGTATTTAAAATCTTTTATTAAGTCAAAAATTTCTTGTTCAGATAATGGATTTGGATAGCGAACTTCTATTCTAGCAATTTCTTTTGCTATCCTTTGGTGCATATCGTTTGGCGTTAACTCGTAAATATTACCGTCGGAATCTTTAAGAGCGTACTTATTTAACCAAACTCTGGCTGCTAAATCGTCTCCTTTAAAGTATTTTAAAGCAGCTTCGAAAGCTTCATCTTGTGTATAGGTTTGTCTTTGAATAGGTAAGGAGTCTACTTTCATTGTCTTTTCAATTTTTGTGGTTACTAGAATAATTTTGAGACCACAAATATAGACAAGTGTTTGAAATAAATCACACTTCGGAAAACAAAAAGTTTTCAAATAATTTTCATAATAAACTTAAATACAAGGTATTAAATATTTATCAACATAAAAAAGTTAACAAATAATTCAAACTATATGGAAATGATATTTTTAGAAATCTACAACAAAACCTATACCTAAAAGCTGTCTCCACTGTACTTTAGCACCGCCTTCTCCGTACTCATCGGCTTCCTCATTTACAACAACCAATGTCTTAACGTCATTATCATATTTAAGATGCGATCCCAAAGTTGCTTTAATAAAGTTGTTCACTTTAAAATCCATAACCACCTCCCAATCGATATCGACATTTCCGAAGCTATTTATATAATCTGTATACAAATTTGTCGTGCTTTTTAACACCACATTTTTTGCGACATCTAATTCGTAATAATTGGTAATTAAAATACCTAGTTCTTCTCTTACCTTTTCTCCAGGAATAAGCACATTACCTTCGTCGTCATATACCGCTGGCGTCACCCCAAATGCTCCTGAATTCGCTAAGTCTTCATCGAGCACAAAAGTAGATTTAAAGGTTAGAGGTGAAGCATAAAGAGAAAGGCGTTTAATATCTTTTCCATATTCCATACCTCCCCCAAAAAACATATACCCTGGAGCCATGAATTTTGAAATTGGATTAGAAGTGTCGGGATACGAATATCCGTTAGCAAATTGAGTTTTAAAATTTAAACGTGCAGAGTAATACCATTTAGAACCTTTGGATTTTTTATACCCCAAAGACGAATTTATCTCGAACAAGTCGTCTGTCTTTTTTAAAGGCTGACTTTCTTGCTGGTTTATACCATAACGGGTATTTAAACTGCTATTCCAAATTAAGTTTCTATAGGTATAATCTAATTTCGAGTTTCCACTAACAATTGCTGAAATAGAATTACTACCCCCAGAACTCCAGTTTATAAACGCCACTTCGTTGACATCGAGACCTACTTTATTTTTATGAACCCATTTAGGCGTTTCTGTAGGATCTTTATCTTTTTTTTTCTTTATATACAATGAGTCTGGCTGAGCGAAAACACCCTGAACCATAAAAGAAAAAAGAAAAATAACAATATACTTCATAGTAAATCAACTCAATTAAAGCCTCAAAACAAAGCTTTTATTTATTCATATTCAAAAATGCCAAATTCACTTTTTATAGTTAAGTGTTTTTGCGCAGACGCTTCTACACGTCCAATGACTTTAGCATCGACATCAAATGTCTTAGATATCGCTATAATATCTTCTGCAACCTCAGGCGATACATAAACCTCCATACGATGTCCGCAATTAAAAACCTGATACATTTCCTTCCAGTCTGTTTTAGACTGCTCCTGAATCAGTTTAAATAACGGTGGAATTGGAAATAAATTATCTTTAATGATATGAAATTCATCTACAAAATGCAGAATCTTTGTTTGAGCCCCACCAGAACAGTGAACCATCCCATGAATATCTTCTTTATTGTATTTAGAGAGTATCGCTTTTATAATCGGCGCATACGTGCGTGTTGGCGACAATACTAACTTTCCAGCATCTATAGGCGAGTCTGCCACCGGATCTGTAAGTTTCATCTGTCCAGAATACACCAAATCACTAGGTACCGCTGCGTCGAAACTTTCAGGGAATTTATCGGCTAAATAATTATGGAATACATCATGTCTTGCCGATGTTAATCCGTTACTACCCATCCCGCCATTATAAGATTTCTCGTAAGTGGCCTGACCAAAAGATTCTAATCCTACAATAACATCTCCTGCTTGTATATTTGCATTATTGATAACGTCTTCACGTTTCATTCTAGCTGTAACGGTAGAATCAACAATTATAGTTCTTACTAAATCTCCCACATCGGCAGTTTCACCACCAGTAGAATGAATAGTTACACCAAATGCTTTTAAATCTTCAATTAACTCTTCAGTCCCATTAATAATAGCAGAAAGCACTTCTCCAGGAATTAAATTCTTATTTCGACCAATGGTTGAAGACAACATAATATTGTCGGTCGCTCCCACACAAAGTAAATCATCTATATTCATGATTAAAGCATCCTGAGCAATCCCTTTCCAAACCGAAATATCACCAGTTTCTTTCCAATACATATAAGCTAACGCACTTTTGGTACCTGCTCCGTCTGCATGCATAATTAAACAATATGCATCGTCTTGAGATAAATAATCTGGTACTATTTTACAAAATGCCTTAGGAAACAATCCTTTATCAATATTCTTTATAGCGTTATGAACATCTGATTTTGAAGCTGAAACTCCTCGTTGCGCATATCGCTTACTGACTTCTTGACTCATATGATTTTTTAATTGAAAATGATTTACAAAAGTACGCATTGTAAATTAGTTTTTTATGATAAATAACAGGAAAATCGAAGTCAAAAAAAACCTCCAGATATCTATTTAAAAAAGACATTTGAAGGTTTGTAAACATTCCACTTAATTTTTTTCTAGTAAAAATCCTTATTCCAAAAGGTTAGCAAGAGATTTTTCTTCGAGTCCCTGTTGCTCTATCAAAGCTTCCTTTGTAGTATTTTCTTCTTGTGAATCAATATCTGCTTGAGAAAACACAAAAGTAGCAACTAAAAGCAACAGCACACTTACAATGAGCTGTTTCATAATTAAATTGTATAGATTAATAGCCTTGTAAATATATAAAATACACGAGCAAATTATCTTATAACCACCTCATTACGAACAGGTTTTCGACAACACACACTTATGACAGACAAAGCACTTTACAATGCTAGAAAATACGTGCAACATTGTAAGAATTAACTTCCTGCAAACGCTCAGTATTTTATCAAATTCCTACAAATAGCATACTTAAAATAACACAATCACATATTATTAACCTTTATCAATTCACATCTGCAATAAAATACAAAACTACCATGCAGATTTAAACACAGATTTTGCTCTAGAATTACTTTATAAACAACAACTCTCTATACTTTGTTAACGGCCACAATTCATCGTCTATTAATAGCTCTAATTTATCGCAATGGTAACGAATCTCTCCAAGCATTGGGTTTATTACATAAGAGTAATCTAAAGCTTTCTTCTCTAAATCGGTCTCATTATTTATGCTCCGTCTTGCATCAATCATTTTAGTGACTTTAGAATTTATAGATTCTATATGTCCGGAAATATCTTCTATTAAAGTTAATTGTTCTTTGGCTACTTTTTTAAACGATGCCCCGTAAATCTCTTTTAAACCTTTAACATTATCGATTAAAACGTTTTGATAACGCACAGCGGTTGGTACAATATGACTTCTACAGATATCTCCTAAAACGCGACTTTCAATTTGTATGCGATGTACATAATCTTCCATCTCGATTTCGTATCGCGCTTCCGACTCTACTTTATTCATTACCCCTAAGCCATCAAACAGATCTAAAGTTTTTTTAGAGATTCTGACTTTTAGAGCTTCTGGCGTCGATTTATTATTACTTAATCCACGTTTCTTAGCTTCAATTTCCCAAGCTTCACCGTAGCCATTTCCTTCAAAAAGAATGTTTTTAGATTTTTTAATATACTCTCGCAACACATTAAAAACAGCATCGTCTTTCTTCATCTCCTTTTCTTCGATAAGGACATCGACTTCTGCTTTAAAATCGATAAGTTGTTTTGCGACAATAGAATTTAAAATAGTCATTGGGTTAGCACAATTGGCCTTAGACCCCACGGCTCTAAATTCAAATTTATTTCCTGTAAACGCGAATGGCGAAGTTCTGTTCCTATCGGTATTATCTAACATAATTTCAGGAATTTTACCGACCACGTTTAACTTAAGTTCCGTTTTTTCCTCTGGAGATAATTTCCCACTCGTTACATTTTTAAGCTCGCTTAACACCTTTGTTAATTGTGCGCCAATAAATACAGAAATAATTGCTGGAGGTGCTTCGTTTGCTCCTAAGCGATGATCGTTACTAGCCGATGCGATTACAGCACGTAGTAACTCCTCATTATCATTAACCGCTTTAATGGTATTTATAAAAAATGTAAGAAACTGAAGGTTGCTCATTGGTGTTTTCCCAGGCCCCAAAAGATTTACTCCTGTATCTGTACTTAAACTCCAGTTGTTATGTTTTCCTGAGCCATTTACACCTGCAAAAGGCTTCTCATGAAACAACACTTTAAAATTATGTCGCTCTGCTGTTTTATGCATTAAATCCATTAGCAAGGAGTTATGGTCTACTGCCAAATTAGCTTCCTCAAATATAGGAGCTAACTCAAACTGATTGGGAGCCACCTCATTATGACGCGTTTTTACAGGTATCCCTAGCAACATACACTCATGTTCTAGGTCGCGCATAAACGACATGGCACGGTTTGGAATAGTCCCAAAATAGTGATCTTCCAATTGTTGTCCTTTTGCAGACGAGTGCCCTAATAACGTACGCCCCGTTGCCACAATATCTGGTCTAGAGGCTACCAAAGCCTTATCTATTAAAAAGTATTCTTGCTCCCAACCTAGAGATGCATTAACTTTTTTTACATTTTTATCGAAGTACTTACACACAGCTACAGCAGCACTATCTACCGCTTGCAAAGCTCTTAAAAGTGGTGTTTTATAATCTAAAGCCTCCCCGGTATAAGACACAAATACAGTAGGAATACATAAAGTTGTACCGTAAATAAATGCGGGCGATGTAGGATCCCACGCAGTATAGCCACGCGCTTCAAACATATTTCTAATACCGCCATTAGGAAAACTAGAAGCATCAGGTTCTTGTTGTACTAATTCCCCTCCGCCAAAACGTTCTATAGCCGCTCCACCACCAATGGTTTCAAAAAAGGCATCGTGTTTTTCGGCAGTCGCTCCTGTTAGTGGCTGGAACCAATGGGTATAATGTGTGGCACCTTTAGAAATCGCCCATTCTTTCATCCCGGTAGAAATATGATCGGCAATTAATCGATCTATTTTAGACCCTTTTAGAATGGCATCCATAACCTCATTATACGCTGTAGTTGTTAGATACTGACGCATAGCAGTTTCATTAAACACATTCGCTCCAAAGACACTAGAGCGTCTATCCTTCTCCTCTATATACACAGGAGCCCGATCTAAAGTTTGTTTTAAGGCATGAAATCGTAGTATAGCCATTTTATTCAATTTTTATTACAAATATAAAAATTATAAGTCGGGTTTTTAAGCAAAAAACAAATACCCCTAAAAAAGATAGGGTATAACTAATAATTTCATAAAAATTACGAATCCACCCCACTATTTAACATGGTTACTGAAAATTTAATATTATATTTGTTTCTGACATTATTAACTATTATTAAAAAAATATGGCTAAGATTAAATTAGAGTACATCTGGTTAGATGGATACTTTCCAACTCAAAACTTGAGAAGTAAAACAAAAGTAGAAGAGCATGAAGATTTTAAAGGAACTTTAGAAGAGATCGGAAACTGGTCTTTTGATGGATCTTCAACACGACAAGCTGAAGGAGGTTCTTCTGACTGTCTATTAGTCCCAGTCGCAATTTATCCAGATCCAGACCGTATTAATGGATGGTTAATTATGACTGAAGTTATGAATGCTGATGGAACTCCACACGTATCTAACGGTAGAGCTACAATTGATGATGATGATAATGATTTCTGGTTTGGTTTTGAGCAAGAATATTTCATCATGGATAATAAAACACAAAAACCTTTAGGATTCCCTATCGGTGGTTATCCTGCTCCTCAAGGAATGTATTACTGTTCTGTAGGTGGTAAAAACACACACGGAAGAGACTTCGTTGAAGAACATGCAGATTTATGTATCGAAGCTGGTTTAAACTTTGAAGGAATTAACCAAGAGGTTGCTTCTGGACAATGGGAATATCAATTATTCGCTAAAGGTGCTAAGAAAGCTGGAGATGAAATTTGGATTTCAAGATACTTATTAGACCGTTTAACAGAAAAGTACGGATACTACATAGAATACCACCCAAAACCATTAGGTAAGGATATGGACTGGAATGGTTCAGGTATGCACGCTAACTTCTCTAACAGTATTTTAAGAACATGTGGAGATAAAGAAGTTTACGCAGCAATCTGTGAAGCTTTCAGACCAAGAGTAAAAGAACATATTGATGTTTACGGTGAGTTTAACGACCAACGTTTAACAGGTTTACACGAAACAGCAGCTATTACAGATTTCTCTTGGGGAATTTCAGATAGAGGAGCTTCAATTCGTATTCCATTAATTGTAGTCGAAAAAGGCTGGAAAGGATGGTTAGAAGATAGACGTCCAGCTTCAAACGCAGATCCATACAAAATTGCCGCTGAAATTGTAACAACAGTGAAAGGCGCTAAAATATAATTTTTAAGTTAATTATTTATTTTAAAAAAGTCATCTAAATCTTTAGATGGCTTTTTTTTATGTTACATACTTGAACATAAATAAACCACTCTTTTACACTTAAAGTGCTCACCTACTATTTAAATTGCTTTAGAGCTTATATCATCAAGAACAGTATGCCTTCTGTATTAATATCTCAAAACGAATTCCATAATCGTAAAATACCAGTCATAAAATGTCCTTATATAAAAAATGGCTAAATGTATTTACAAAGTTAGAATACACTCCCCACACCATCCGTTTTTGGCCGTTTAAGCAACACAAACCCGAAGTATAATATATAACGTGAAGTTAGTAAGCACACGGATTACACCTTATTACTGTACAATTAATTAAAGAGGAAGACAGTAGTATTAATTTTAACTAGCAGACCGAAGCATTATTCACTAAAAGTTGAAAAGATAAATACAACATAAGAGATAAAGATTATCGCTCCTTTTAATCGGCCTAACTCAAATCGCTTTGGTAAGAACACCAAAGGAATTAGAATACCAGAGAACCCTAACATCCAGAAAATATCGTTAGTTAAAATCATGGCGTTATTCACCATTATAGGCTGTATCATCGATGTTATTCCTAACACACAGGCAATATTAAAAATGTTAGAACCTATTAAATTCCCTAAGGAAATTGCTTTTTCTTTCTTAAGAGCAGCAATAACAGAAGCAGCTAATTCCGGCACACTTGTACCAATAGCAACCATAGTAACAGATATGACACGCTCACTAACACCTAATGACGTTGCCATGTCTATAGCGCCTCTAACCAGCCATTCACTTCCAAAATAAAGCGATGCGCCACCGATTAATAACCAAATAAATATTTTAAAATTTGAAGTCTGCTGTAAACTATCGTCAACTTCATCTACAGCCGAATCGTCTTTAGCAGAATTTCTTATTAATACCACCAAGAACACCACCAACGAGGTCATTAAAGCTGCTCCTTCCCAAAAGTCTAAAACCAATCCGCTTTTTAAGAAAAAATAAAGCACAACCGATAATAGCATCATCACCGGCCAATTTAGTTTATAAAAACCTTTATCTATTACTAAAGGCGAAATCATAGCCGTGATTCCTAATACCAATCCAATATTGGCGATATTAGAGCCAATTACATTTCCTAAAGCAATATCAGGAGCTCCATCTAGCGCCGCTTGTAAACTTACTAAAAGTTCCGGAGCAGATGTCGCGAAAGACACCACCGTCATACCAATTACTAATTTGGAGATTTTTAGTTTAAAGGATAATGCTACAGAAGAACGCACTAAGAACTCTCCTCCCACTACCAATAATAACAATCCTAAAATAACCCAAACTATACTCATCGTCTTCTAATTTTATGCGAATATAACACAGAAATACTAATTACATAAATGGTTATTCTAATTCAGTTAATTTTAAAATCAATATCATTAAAACTGAAAAAATAGTTATAAAACTATAGATATAGTTTTGTAACTACAAAAATAGTTATATATTTGATTCATCTACTAGCAAAACGAAAACAGCATGCAAAAACTAACAAATAAAGAAGAAGAGATTATGCATATTTTATGGACGCTTGAAAAAGCCTTTGTAAAAGATGTTCTTAATGAAATCAAAACAGACAAGCCTCACTACAACACCCTATCTACTATTATCCGGAATCTAGAAGAAAAAGGCTACGTTGGTTATACAGCTTTCGGTAAAACGCACCAATACTTTCCTATAATAACTAAAGAAGCATACAGAAAGCGATTTATGAGTTCTGCTATCGAAAATTATTTTAATAGCTCGTATAAAAACGTAGTGTCGTTTTTTGCTAAGGAGGAAAAAATTAGTGTAGATGATTTAAAAGAGATTATTAAAGTGATAGAGCAAAGCAAATAGATATGGAATATTTAATAAAAGCATCGGCCGTGATTTGCATCTTTTATAGTTGCTATATCCTCTTACTACAAAAAGAAACTTTTTTTACGGCCAATCGTTGGTTTTTACTTTCTGGGCTTTTAATTACAGTACTATTGCCTTTTGTCGTGATTCCTATTTATATTAATGAAATCCCTCAAACTTTAGATTTAAGTCAGTTTACAACTGTAGAGCCAACTTCACAAACCTCCAGCTTATCTTGGACAACAATCGCAAGTGTAATCTATATTACAGGTGTTGTGTTTTTTCTAATTCGATTTATAATTGAATGCCTATCGCTAAACCTTTTTATGAAATCTCAGAATATAAAATCAGAAGGTGGTTTTAATATTTCTGAAACCACTCAAGACACTCCTCCGTTTTCATTCTTTAAAACCATTGTTTATAATCCGAGTCAGTTTACAGACACTGAACTCACACATATTATAAATCACGAAAAAGTACATGCTCGTGATTATCATTCTGTAGATATTTTAATTTCAAAATTAGCAACTATTGTGTTTTGGTGCAATCCATTTATTTGGTTGTACAAAAAGGCACTCATTCAGAATTTAGAATTTATAGCCGATTATAAATCAATACAGCAAACGCATTCAACAAAAACATATCAAAACGTATTACTTAAATCATCAGTGCTTACTCATCAAATGCCACTGACAACTAATTTTTATAATTCATTAATCAAAAAACGAATCCTTATGTTAAACACATCAAAATCGAAACCCATCCGTGTATTAAAATACGTGGTAATCGCACCCTTACTTTTAGCTTTTTTAATGAGCTTCAATACAAAAACAGTTTACAAAACTGACAACGCCACCTCAGCCATTTCAAATATAGATGACACTGAAATTATCGGATTAATTACAAAAGATCATAGCGAAGAACAATTAAATGCCATGATTTCAACTTTCGAAGCGCAACACATTACTCTAATCATAAAAAACGTAAAGCGAAATACTTCAAACGAAATAAAATCCATCTCTATTGAAGCCAAATCTAAAGACCAAAAAGTAAACTATAATATAGATTCAGAAGCTCCTATTGCACCCATAAAAATTTCTTACAGCAACACTACAAACACATTATCTATTGGTAAATCTGAGACTAGCTCAGATATCGTCTTTACCTCATCTAAAAACGCCAAAAACGTGAACACGAGCAACAATAGCGGACTTGTTATTAATACCTCCGATGGTTCTGGTAGTTTTGTTCTTAAAAGACTAACAGAGGATAATACCGATAAAAATGTGATGTTTATTAGCGAGGACGGAAAAACTACACATGTAACAACTTCAAAGGAACACATAAGCCCAGATATTACACCTGAAACCGAGGAGACATCTTTTATCGACACTGATGCTATCTACGCTAAACCCACAGAACAAAACAAAGAAAATCAAGCAATTAACACTACAACAGACCCTATTTATATTTTAGACGGAAAAGAAATAACTAAAACAGAGTTGAACGCGATAAATCCAGAATCTATCGATCATATAAACGTTTTAAAAGGCAAAAAAGCGGAAGAAAAATATGGAGAGAAAGGAAAGCATGGCGTTGTTGAAATTACAACAAAAACCGATACAGTAAACAGTGACAGCTCGAAACAAAGCTCGGAAATAAAAGTTATTGGCCCCAGCAAAGTAGGCTCTCCCTTAATTATTGTAGACGGCAATGAAATGTCTGAGGGAGACATGAAAAAAATAAATCCAGATACTATTGAAAGTATGAATGTGTTAAAAGATGAATCGGCAACTAAAAAATATGGAGACAAGGCCAAAAATGGAGCTATAGAAATTACATTGATAAAATAATCGCATAGATTTAAATGTATTATTAGAATTAGACCTCACGCGTTTTTAAAACGGTGAGGTCTTTTTTATGACCAGTATAGTAATAGTAATAGTAATCAAAATGACACAAATTATATAAAACCAATTTTCTAATTTAAGATATCGTATTATATTTGAACTATGGAAATATACAACCCCAAAGAATGGTTGAAAGCCGTATTTTACCTACACAAGTCAGATACGCTTATTAAACTTTATCCCTATTTAATAATAACAGCAATTTATTCAGGCGCGATTGCTTTTTACGAACTTGAGTACTTAAACTTATCAGCTAAAAGTTGGGTAAAAAATATCACTATTGTTCACAGTCTCTTAGGTTTTGCGTTATCACTCGTTTTGGTTTTTAGAACAAATACGGCTTACGACAGATGGTGGGAAGCCAGGAAGCAATGGGGCGCATTAACTAATGTAAGTAGAAATTTAGCCTTAAAACTTAATGGCCTTCTGGAAGAAGAAGATGCGGCAGTTCGTCACTTTTACAGAAAAGCTATCCCGATGTATTCACAAAGCTTATTTGCATTTTTAAGATCGGATTACACAACCTATATGTTAGACGATCATGAACACCCTGAATTAGGTGATGCTTTTAGCACAAAAAAACATGGTCCAAATCAGGTTGCCGCCTTAATTTTTAAGAAGACAAACTTGCTATATAAAGAAGGTAAAATTTCAGGAGAACAATTTTTACTTCTTAATAACGAACTAGAGGGCTTAACTAATATTTGTGGCGCCTGCGAACGTATTAAAAACACACCTATTCCGCATTCTTACAGCTCGTTTATTAAAAAATTTATTGCCCTATTTGTCGCTACACTTCCAATAGGCTATGTGTTTTCCTTAGGCTATTTTGTTATTGTTGCCGTACCTTTTATTTTATATATTTTAGCCTCTTTAGAATTAATTGCCGAAGCTAACGAAGATCCTTTTGGGTTGGATTACGACGATCTACCCATCGAAAAAATGGCAGACAATATGAAAAAACATACACACGAATTATTACATCCGTAAATAAAGCGATACTGTTATCAGCAAAAAAAAGACACCTGCTATAGGTGTCTTTTTTGTGTATTTCATAAACATCTAAAAACGCTTTTCTGAGGTCATTGGGTTTAACCAACGTTTAGAAACTTTAGTATGCTTCTTATCTGTAAGAGCTGTCTGCTCACGCTTTAAGTAACGCGATCTAGCTTCCTTTAATTCTGTTTTAAAACGACCACTATTAAAAGCAACACTGGCATCTCCATTGGCACGTTGCTCTAACAAATAAAATTCTTTTTGCAAGGCCTCACTACCATAAATAGAAACAAAGGCCTGCATACTTGGTATTTCGGAATCCAATTTAAGTAACCAAATTTTAAGCTGATTAAGAATGTTATAATGATTAGAGTGTCCTAAGGCACGTTCCAAGTTTTTAAATGCATATGCCTCAGAAGCATGGTACCTTTTAGATTGGACCTTAATCTTTCTGTAAATCCACGGTAACAGTCTATAAAGTAAGTATAAGACCAGTATACCAAGTACAAGATATTCTACAAAAGTCTTTACAGGTAACCCTAATATTAAAAATGGTTTCTCCTCTTCAGGCACTGTTGCTGTTTCTGCTTCAAGTTGTTTTTTAATACCGGCCAGCATGCTTAAATCTGGATTAGGCTCCACATGTATAGTGACCGAATCGATTACTTTTTTATAGAATTTACGATTACCATAGTTCCAATACACAAATTCTATTCTTGGCAAGGTAATGTCTCCTTCCTTTTCAAATAAATAATTAGCACCATCTGTACGATTTGCGGACACATAGGTTTTGGTTTTATTAGTATTTACGGTAGGGCGCTTAGGATAAATACTCACTCCAGCTACACTATCCCAAACTACCGCAGGAATAAATTCACCAAGCGTTCCTGACGCACTTCTATGAATAGAACGCTGTAACACATCTCCAACCATAACTTTCTTTGTACTCTCGTTCCATTTTTCACTAACATTAAGTGTACTAGACACTAACCAATTATCCGGATTATAGCCTGCGGGCACCCCTTTTACCGTAATCGCTTTCGATTTGGTGTGTATAGTATGTTTTATCCCCTTATAACCTCCCGGTTTAGGCGATTCTACTTGTATAGATAATTCCGGAATGGTTATTACACCTTCCTGAGTTGGAAATACATTATAAATAAAGTCGACACCAGAAAACTGTTTACCACTAAAAGTTCTAGTATTAGACACCGATCTAAAATATACCGTAAGGGCGCCTTCAACTTGAATATTCCCCACATCGACTCCCTTAGTAAACCAAGTATTGGAATACACAGAAACCGTCATTTGTATAGGTTGTCCGATATAAGCTTCGGTATGATTAACCGAGGTATAGCTTATTAACTGTTGGGCATATCCAAAGTTAATCCCCAACAGAAACAACACTGCTATTATTTTAAATTTTGCTACCATGTTGTTTGAGTGTTTTCAACCTCAACTTGATTCTTTTTCACTTGGTATTTAAACTTATGTGTTAAGAATAAAGCAGGATCATCGTCTACTTTTCGCATTAAAATATTTTTAGGAATAGCGCCTTTCCCCGATTTAAAATCGTCTGGCAATTCATCAAGCTCTTTCCCCTTACGTTTACCGGTTTCAACCGTTTCTTCTAAACGTTCTTTCTCCATATCTTTTTTGGTCGCTTTTTGTCCACCACCACTTAAATCTTCGGGAGATGTGTTTTGTTCGTTTTTGGCGTTTGGTTTTTCGCCTTCCACTGTACTTTCTTCAACCGACATCTTACTCACCCCAGCTAAAACTTCATTTATATTTTGTAGATTCCTATTGGCCTGTTCCATACTCGGATCATTCTTTACAAGCGTCGTAAATATCTCTTGAGCCTTTTCTAGATTTCCTAATTTAGCATAAGTCAGTCCTAAATTATAGAGTCCGTTTGCCGTAGAATCTTTCTCAAACGCTTCTCGTGCATTAGTATAGTCTCCGCCTTTATAATAGGCTACACCTTGACGTAACGGATCTTTAAAATCTTTTGCTGCCGCAATATAATTCTGATTGTCGAATTCCTCTTGCGCTTGGTACTCCTTAGTATACCACAAATCCTTAAACTGAAAGTCTGCTACGTCCTCTTTTCCTTCTTCTTCAATAGTGCTACAAGACGACAAGCTTACCAGCACCATCACGCTCAGCAAACTCCACCCCTTTCTAAAACTAAACAGAAATAAAATCATAACAGGAATAATTAACCAATACCCCTGATCTTCCCAGTTCTCGTCTTCATTCTTCGGTTTTTCTTCGAAAATAAGATGATCGCTTACCGTTTCTGAAAATATGGTCACATCACTTTTATCCAGCGTTAAGTCCATTATTTTTACTTTATCAATACCTCGTAATGCATTTAAATTATCGGTTTGTAAGGCAGAGGTAACGGGCTTTCCCTTTATTTTTAAATCGTATTTATGATTAGTAAACGAAGGCACATGCCCCCCCAGTTCCGAAGCAAAGGGATAGACATTTAGCGTGATATTATTTTCTTGAACAAAAGCACTTACCGTTTGCGAGTTTAATCCTTCCAAATCGTCTGTAATTAACACAATTTGCCCTGGCGCTTTATTATCTACAAACAGTGTTTGTAGTTTCGCGAATACCATATTAAATCCCGTACCACGAGCAGGCATCATATGAGGTTGTAATCCATCTAAATTATCCTGAATTATTTTATAATCTGTTGTAAACGGCACGACAGTATGTGCAGATCCTGAAAACACAATAAGTGCGGTTTCTGCTCTAGGATTGGCTTCTAATAAATCATTTATTTTAAACTTAGCACGCTCCAATCTATTTGGAGATACATCGGTAGTTAGCATACTTTGTGATAAATCTAAAGCAATAACCAGTTTTGAAGACACTTTTTTAGCAGGTGCTTTTTCTTCGCTCCATGTAGGTCCTAAAAAGCCCAAAAAGCCGAGTCCGAATAACACTAAAAGCGAAGCATGCAACAGCCTAGATTTCCAAGTCGTTCCGTTCTGAATCACATAAGGTTGCAAATGTTTTGCAATGTGTTTTTTCCAACGATTGTTCTCTCCATAAAAGAAAATACCCAACAGAATAATTACAGCCATAGGTATAGCTATCCAAATATAATCAGGGCGCAGAAAATGGAATTTATCCCAATCTATGTCTTTTAAAAACTCCATAGATTACGTGGTTTTAAATCGTTTCACAATGAGTATTAAATTATTTATAGTGACCGCTAAAAGTCCTAATGCCAATGCAATTCCTAACGGAATATAATACAACAAGGTTTTAGGCGTATAACTTTCTTCTTCGTATTCTATAGGTTCTAACGTATCTAGTTCTTTATAAATATCCTCTAGGGCTTTGGTATCCTTCGCTCTAAAATATTTTCCGTTGGTCATTTCGGCAATGTCTTGAAGTGTACGTTCATCTAAATCTGAATCTTGACTATTCGGATCGCCAATTCCAATTGTGTAAATTACGGTAGAATCTTTCTTTGCTAAGTTAGCGGCATCTAATGGCAGGATTTCCATACCACTATCTACCCCATCTGTTAAGATTAGCATTACTTTATGCGGAATGGTATCACGCTGAAACAAGTCCATACCTTTTACAATGGCCTTCCCTATATTTGTCATTTGCCCGGCCATCCCCACATCAGCTTCATCTAACATGGTGCTTACCGTTTCTAAATCCGATGTAAAAGGTGCTTGTACATAGGCGTTAGATGCAAAAAACAGCAGACCTAAACGGTCACTTTTACGTTCTTTTACAAAGTCTTTCATTATATCTTTTACAGCTGCCCAACGCGTTGTGCGCTTGCCATCGATGGCCCAATCAGTATTAGCCATACTGAATGATAAATCGGCTGCGATTAAGAAATTACGAGACGTTTTAATCTTTTTTTCTGGTTTCCCCACCAATTCTGGTGAGGCCAAGGCCACGATTAATAGCAACCAAATGCTGTACATCACGGTCCATGTAAACCAGTTTCTTTTTTTTATATACGATGCCTTTTTAGCTTTCTGACCGGATACCTCTACCGCTCTATTAAAATAAGGAAATCGCAAGGCGCTACTTTTATTTTTTATAGCAGGCAATAGCCAATACACTAACAGTGGTAACGGCAACAATAAAATGACAAACGGATATGCGAATTGAAAATTATCTGGCATGATGCTGTATCCAATGGATGCTTTTGTTAGTAAATTGGTCTTTATTAAATGCAGATGTCTGTTGTAATTCGTGCTTATAAACGGCATCTAGTATAACAGATTCATCAGTTTTAAACTGTGAGGTAGTTACTTTAGAATCTAAAAAATGTATCCAATCGCTACCGTATAACCCAGCAACTTCTTTTCGTCCGAACGATTGCATTGCCGTATCTTTTAAGACAAATAGAATAGAATTAATAAGTTCTACAGGCGATAAATCGGTTTGCTGTTTCAACGTCTTGATTTCGGCAATCGCATCTCTTAAATATTGTTTCTTTTTGTAGTTCTGATAGATTTTATATCCCAAAACAACCAGTAAAACAGCTATCAGGAAAAATACAATTTTCCATCCTAATGTTTCAAACGTAAACGGAACCGGACTAGGCTCTATAACATCGCCTAGCTCTAAAGCTTTGGTAGGTGTCGGGTCTTGAAACCAGAACAAATTATGTAGTTTTAAAAACAGCATCTATTATTTTGGTATATATTGAGTAAATACATTTACTAATTGTTCCTCTAAAGGATCGACGGTATTTATTTTAAAAAGGGTTATGTTGTATTTCTCTATTTCTTCCTTAAAACCATCGTAATTGGTTTTAAAATCCGATTTCAAATCTTCTACAATCTTTTCCCTTTTTTTAAGAATACTTATTTGTTTTTTTCCGTTAGTTAAAGACATCTTTTTCGGAGGTAATTCTTCTTCCATCGGATCGTAAACCTTAACCAAAACCACATCGTTATGTTGCGATAGCAGACTTAAATACTGAATCATTTCAGCATTATATCTATGGAAATCACTAATTATTATCACCAAGTAATCGTGGGTAATGATATTATTTAGCTTGGCAATCATGTCTTTTAAAGAGGCTGCAAAATCAAAATCGTTCTGCTTGTAAATCTCTTGATTCGCCTCAACAATCTTCTGAAAAAACTGAAGCATGTTCCGTTGGTCTCGCTTTGGCGTAAGCAAATCGTAAGACTCTCCTTTCATGACTAATCCGCCAATACGGTCGCCTCCTTTTAATATCTTATAGGCCGCCACAGCAGCTAATTCTCCTGCGACTACAGCTTTTGTTTTATGTACAGAGCCAAATCCCATCGTTGGAGATTGGTCTACAAATATAAAGGCTGGTTTTTCTTTTTCTTCGGTAAACACTTTAGTATGCGTTACACCAGTTTTAGCGGTAACTTTCCAATCTATATTTCTAATATCGTCGCCTATAACATATGGTCTAGCCTCTTCAAAATCGAGTCCTCTACCACGTAATCGCGACGCATAGCGTCCAGACAACACACTGTTCGATTTTTGCTGTCCGACGTTAAAATTGAGTACCGTATTTAACCACTCGTATTGCAATAAATGCTCGAGCGTTAAAAACACAGTATTATCTTTAGAATGGGTTTTCATGGAGAATCGTTTTGTAAACGTATTAAGCCACTACAGCTACAACTTCTAAAATTTTATCAATTACTTGATTGGTTGTTATGCCTTCTGCTCGGGCTTTATAACTTAAGGCAATACGATGTCTAAGTACATCTTTTATAACGGCCTGAATATTGTCTGGCGACACAAAGTCCTTTCCATTCATCCATGCGTTAACACGACTACAACGGTCTAAAGCTATGGTTCCACGCGGACTTGCTCCAAAGTCGATCCATCCAGCAAGATCTTTATCGAAACGTTCTGGGTATCGTGTTGCCGAAATTAAACTCACCATATATTTCTCTAATTCTTCGGTCACTTTAACCACGTTAATTTCGTTTCTCGCATCGAAAATATGTTGCTGAGAAATAATTTCGGGAGCTGTGTGAGAA
This sequence comes from Formosa bonchosmolovskayae, assembly GCF_051016085.1. Taxonomy (GTDB): domain Bacteria; phylum Bacteroidota; class Bacteroidia; order Flavobacteriales; family Flavobacteriaceae; genus Formosa. The sequence continues at coordinate 2,115,098 of NZ_CP174605.1, read as the reverse complement.
GATTTAACAGCTACGCTTTGCTCGGCTTTATTCAATCTTAAAATTCCTAATTCTGAAGCGTCGTCTGGATAATCGATAACTACATGCATAATGAAACGGTCCATTTGTGCTTCTGGTAACGGATAAGTTCCTTCTTGCTCAATCGGGTTTTGGGTAGCCATGACCATAAACAAATTATCCATTTTGTATGTACTTCCAGCAACAGTAACCTGACGTTCTTCCATGGCTTCTAAGAGTGCCGATTGTACTTTGGCTGGTGCACGGTTAATCTCATCGGCCAAAATAAGGTTACTAAAGATAGGTCCCTTTTGGAAGATGAATTTCTCGGCTTCATCGGGCTGATAGATCTCGGTACCGGTTATATCTGTAGGTAATAAATCCGGTGTAAATTGTATACGGCTTAAATCGCAATCTAAGTGTTTAGACAACGTTTTTATCGCTCTCGTTTTTGCTAATCCTGGCAATCCTTCTAGAAGCATATTCCCATCGGCGAGCAATACTAAAATTAAACGATCTATAAGTTCTTGTTGTCCGATAATAGATTGAGACATCGCTGACTTAAGGTGTACTACAGCTTCGTGTGGCGTCATAATAAATGTGTTTAAATATATGCTTTGGGTTTAATAAAGCAAGGAACCGCCCATACGAACGGTTCCCTTGCTATAACAAAATAGTGTTTATTTTTTACCTGCTTCTGTTAATTTATCCATGGTATCTCCAAGGTTAAAACTTGCAGCTTTCATACGTGGTGGATATTGCTCGAACGTAGAAATAAATTTACCTACATATTCCGATGCTGGTAACAATAAAAATACGTGATCTAAATACCAGTCCCAATAGGTGTTAGAAGTTGTTGTTGCAAATTCATAAGGATCTCTTCTTAAATTATAAATCCATGGAATTCTTGTTGTCACCATAGGCTTAGACCAAGTATCTAAAGTTCCTTCAGAGTCTTGATGCATAAATGTTACTTTCCAATCGTGGAAACGCAGTGCCATTAATTCACCATCATCAGAGAAATAGAATAATTCCTCACGAGGACCTTTTTCAACTTCACCAGTTAAATATGGTAAGAAGTTATACCCATCTAAGTGCACTTTAAACGTTTTACCGTTTGCTTTGTGTCCTGTTAATAATTTTTCTTTCACATTTGGATCTCCTGCAGCAGCGACATAAGTTGGCATCCAATCTAAACCAGACATGATTTCGTTAGACACAGAACCGGCTTTAATTTTACCAGGCCAACGCACCATTGCAGGTGTTCTCCAACCACCTTCCCAGTTGGTGTTTTTCTCGCCTCTAAACGGATTAACTCCTGCATCTGGCCAAGTATTTTTATGTGGTCCGTTGTCTGTACCGTAGTGCACGATTGTATTATCGGCTATACCTAATTCGTCTATAACTTTTAAGAATTTCCCGATATGCATGTCGTGTTCTACCATACCATCTCCGTACTCATTCTGTCCAGAAATACCAGTTAATTCTGGTTTTACGTGTGTTCTAAAGTGCATACGTGTACCATTCCACCATACAAAAAATGGTTTTCCAGAAGCCACAGATTTTTTAATAAATGCGATGGCAGCATCAGACGATTCGTCGTCAATGGTTTCCATACGCTTTTTAGTTAAGGGTCCTGTATCTTCAATTTTACCGTCGGCAGTAGAATGTATTACACCTCTAGGTCCGAACTTCTTAGCGAAATTAGGGAATTGTTTAGGGTCTGGATAATCTCTTAATTCTGGTTCCTCTTCGGCATTTAGGTGATATAAATTTCCGAAAAACTCATCAAAACCATGATTAGTAGGCAACATTTCGTCACGGTCTCCTAAGTGATTTTTACCAAATTGTCCAGTAACATAGCCCATAGGTTTTAATAATTCGGCAATAGTAGGGTCTTTTTCTGAAATCCCTTGAGCAGCACCTGGCATACCTACTTTACTTAATCCGGTACGCAATACACTTTGTCCTAAGATAAAAGTAGATCGTCCTGCAGTACAACTTTGCTCTGAATAGTAATCTGTAAAAATCATCCCTTCATCTGCAATTCGGTCTATGTTAGGTGTTCGGTAACCTACTAGTCCCATGGTATAGGCACTAATATTAGATTGTCCAATATCATCGCCCCACAGGACCAAGATATTTGGTTTTTTCTGTGCGAATGCAGAAGAGACTAATCCCGCCGCAAGCAACAGTGTAAATAATTTAGATTTTTTCATAAAAAAATTGGTAATGGTTATTAATTATATTGATTTAAATGTGCTTCTAAAATAAAAAAAAATCGCACACATCTTTTACAAAAACACTTAAAATTAGCGCATTAACTTAAAAAATTATCAACAAAACACACCTAATACTAAGTAATTGGCAGGTCTTTAACGCAAGCCCAAGTGTTTATCGATATGTTGTTTACTCAAAATCGAATATGGTTTTAAAATCATTTTTCATATCGACTACCAACCAGTTTTTCTCCTTCGCTTCAACTAAAGCGGTTTCTAGATGGCCACTAAGCGTTTTGGTGTCGTATTCAAATTCACGTTCGCCATCGGTATGGTGTAAAATTACGCACATCGATTTGTATTTAGAGCTTGATGTATATTGCATCATGGCCTGGTCGCCATCACTATTTCCACCACAGAATACGGGTTTCTTTCCTATAAAACGGTGAATAGCTTGTGGTTTTCCTGCTTTATCATCTACATAAATGTCACCAGAGACTTTAGTTATGGTTGGTTTTCCATCCATCACCTCATATTTCGTTTCGCCATAACTACCAATCACTTGGTAAGGCGGAATATCGTAAGCCTCTTCGGCAAAAGCACGCATAAAATCTGCACCACCACCACTTACAATAAAGTTTTTAAAATCGTGAGCTTTTAAATAGTCTAACAATTGCAACATTGGTAAATACACCACCTCATCGTAAGGTTTGTTGTATTTTTTACTCATGGTGGTATCGATCCACGTTTTTACCGACGCCTGAAATTCGTCTTCTGTTTGCGCCGTATGTGTTTTATCTATAATAGACATTAAGCCTTTCATTCCTGCTTTTTTTAACGGCTCAAAATCGCCTTTTGCAACACCACTAAGTAGAGCGTCTTTTTGCCATTCTGGGTGATTAGGCATTTCTTTTTTCAAGTAATCAAACATAAATTGAACCTGATTTGGCACGGGTTGTTCTGGCCATAAGGTACCGTCGTTATCGAATACAGCAATACGGTCGGCTACAGGAATAAAATCTGCAGCCCCTTCTGTAGTTACGGCGGTTACCCAATCTTCAATACGTTTTTTAGGGGCATCTGCCCATGCACTTAGAGCGTTGCTGGTTACAACCTCGGTTACAGCCATTTCAGATTCTGTTTTAACTTCAGGTTTAGTTTCTTCTTTACAACTAGTTACAACACATAGTACAGAAGCAATAATGAAAGTAGGAAATGTAATTTTCATAATTTTGATTTTGAATAAATATTGACACTTAAATATACCTAAAAATGAAGCACTTACAACATCTTTAGATTGAATTTAAGTAAAAAAAAACTGATACAATTTTTACATTGTATCAGTTTTTATATCCTTAAAAATTAATTAATTTCTTGTAGGTGTTTGTAACGTTTGGATTACTTTATCGATACTTAAAGAGCTTCCTTTTCTTGGAGGGAATTCTTTAAATGTACTTAAGAATTTACCAACATAATTTTGTGCTGGTACCATCATCCACATTTGGTCTGCATAATTTCTTATGTATAACGCAGCATCCATAGATACTTCAAACGGGTCGTTTCTTAAGTTTAAGATAATTGGCCAAGATGGAGACTTTCTATACGCTTCGTTAATTGAACCTTCCATAATAGAGAAGTGTAATTTCCAATCGTCGTAACGTAATGCGTTTAAGTTTCCTGCAGCATCAAAATAAAAGATCTCATGTCTTTTACCTTCACCTTTTTTAAGTTCACCTGTTAATAATGGTAATTGGTTGTAACCATCTAAGTGCGCTTTAAACGTTTTACCAGAGTAAGATTTACCTTTTAATAATTCTTCTTTTACATTAGGGTTTCCTGCTGCTGCTAATAATGTAGGCATCCAGTCTTCCTGAGAGAAGATATCGTTAATAACAGTTCCTGGCTTAATGTGACCTGGCCATTTTACCATAGCAGGTACTCTAAATCCACCTTCCCAAGTTGTTCCTTTTTCACCTCTAAATGGAATAGTTCCACCGTCAGGGAATGTAAACTTCTCAGCACCGTTATCTGTAGAGAATACAACAATAGTGTTGTCTTCAATACCTAATTCGTCTAATTTATCTAATACCATACCTACACCATCATCTAATTCCATCATAGCATCAGCATATAAACCGTAACCAGATTTGTGTAAGTATTTGTCAGATAAATGTGTCCATACGTGTGTACGAGTAGAGTTAATCCATGCAAAGAACGGCTTATTAGCTTTTGCATTCTTTTCGATGAATTTTAAAGCAGCTCCAATAAACTCAGAATCTGCAGTTTCCATACGCTTAACCGTTAATGGCCCCGTATCTTCTACTTTACCATCGGCAGTAGATTTAAGTACTCCTCTTGGTCCGTATTTTTTACGGAATTCAGGATCTTTCGGATAGAATTCTGTTTCTGGCTCTTCTTCAGCATTTAAGTGATAAAGGTTACCAAAAAATTCATCAAAACCATGGTTAGTAGGTAAGTGCTTGTCTTGATCCCCTAAGTGGTTTTTACCAAACTGTCCGCTTGAATATCCTAGAGGTTTTAATAATTCAGCAATTGTTGGATCTGCTGCATTAATACCATGTTCAGAACCTGGCATACCAATAGTTAATAATCCTGTTCTAAACGGGTGTTGTCCTAAGATAAAAGACGCACGACCAGCAGTACAAGATTGTTGCGCATAATGATCGGTGAATAATGCACCTTCATTTGCAATACGATCAATGTTAGGTGTTGTTCCCCCCATCATACCGTTGTGATATGCGCTAATGTTCCACATTCCCACATCGTCTCCCCAAAAGACCACGATGTTTGGCTTGTTTTGTGCAAATGCCGCCGTGGCCAAAGCCAGAAGCATTACAGTAAAAAATTTGTTTTTTTTCATAAAAAATTTGGTTAATAATTAGACTTAAAAATTGATTAGTGTTATAAACACTTCCTTTTTTACGGAAAGCTAATTGAAACTATACGGACAAAAATAGTAGTTTTTGAGCTACTCTATCATGGACAAATCATGGACAAAATTACACTTTATTTAAAATGATATAATATATTCGTCTAATTGTTCTTCCGGTTTTAAACCTAGTTTCTTTTTTAATCTGTATCTTTTTTTTGCCAATCCTTCTTTAGAAATATTCATGATGCTACACACTTCCGAGGTATGCATTTGCATTTTTAAATATGCGCAATATTTTAATTCTCCTTTAGTAATATTAGGGTGTGTGGCCGATAGCGTTTCGAAAAAATTGTAATGAATTTCTTTGAACAGCTTTTTAAACACCCGCCAATTATCGTGCGTAGAAAAATGATTTTTAATCTCGCTGGTTAATGTTTTTATATCCTTAGAGCGTAAATGATTGACATCTTGCCGCTCTATATTTTCTAATTTTAATAATACATTCTGAAGAAGTTCTTCCTTTTCTTGTTCCTGTAAGGCTATAGAAAATAATTCTTTTTCTTTTTGCTGTTTCTGCAACTCCAAGCGTTTAATTTGTTCCTTAGCACTCATTAAATCAGAAACGTCCATACCCATCCCCATAAAGAAATTCCGATTGTGTAACGAGAACCCAAAGCCTTCAAATACATACGGCACTTCGCCATCTTCTTTAGATAAAATATTTGCATAGACGTTTTTAACGCTTCCCGTTTCTATAAGAACATTAAAACATTCTTTTAAGTAAGGTTGAGTTTCCTCCCCTACAAACGACATTAGATTGGCATTTAACAGCTCTTCGGGTGTGCGTCCAGTAACCGTTTGGTGTTTATTATTCCAGCGTTTTAAATAAGCCTCGTCCCCGATTACTTCGTAGAGGTAAAAAATACCTGGCAGGCAATCGACCAATTCCTGATTAAACATAGCATCTAAAGCTAAAATATCTTCTGTAGGCTGAAACATAATATGTATTTAATACAACACTGTTAAAATTTAAGGGTGCAAAATATAAAACTTTAGACTAACCCTATGTATCTAGAGTCTTTTATACACGAGAAACCTAGGGCTCTTACCACATAACACGCTCATTTACAAGGCATAAATTTACAAAACTCTTTTATATAATTTATATATCTCGCTATAACGTTACAAGAACAAAAACCCTTCGATATTTTGCCACTACATGCGTTAAAACACACACAATGCACTAACTAACAGGCATATACGTAAATATACGTATTTTTATTTAAAGTGTGTTTTATGTTTATATATTTCACTAAATTAGAGCTAACACATTAGATAACAACTCATTACACAACAACAAAAAACTTCAAAAACGATGACAAAAACAAGCCCCAACCTACCGCAAATTCAGAATGAAAATATTCATTTAGATTCCCAATTTTATAAAGATGAAGAATGGCTAAACACAGATCAGGCCATAGCTTATTTAAACATTAGCAGAAGCACCTTATACCGGTTGCGCAAATACCATCGCATTCCCAGTTTAAAATTAGGGCGCTGTCCGATATTTCCAAAGCACTATTTAAATAAAATACTGTTGTTTAAAGCCAAACAAAATTTAAAACCGGAATAAGATCTAAAGGAGTAGATTTTAAAACGACAACTAAAAGGGGTATGCATCCCGATAAGGTTGTCGCAATACAGAGCGCATTAAAGTATAACATTTTGTACACCTTAACACGCTCTATTAATACTTGCAACATAATACTACTTTCTTACACCATAGTAACACGTCCTAAATATGTACTAATGGCTGCCAAATTGGTATCGGGCTTATTAAAAGACGCCCATACTTCTACATCGAATCCAGCCATAAAAGCAGGTAAGGTTACACTTCCCGAAGTTGCATCTCGGGTATCTACCGACAAGTTGGTATAAAACGTATCTAAATCGGGCGCATAAACTACCACAATTAACTCATCGAAGGGCGAAGCATTCCCTTGTCCGCTATTATCTGCCCAGCTAAAATTTAAAGTTTGCCCAGCCGCCGCACTTACCGCACCACGATCTAAACCACGTAGATCGCCCTTACTAATAAGCACCTTGGTAAAATCGATAACATACCCCAAAGGGCTATCTACTACAGCCTCTTTTAAATGATATGAGGTTGCTATATTAAAACGAGATTTATCGCCCTGCCTATTACCAAAATACAAACTCACTACCGATATAATGGGAGTTAAGAACAAGATTACCGCTTTAAATTTTTCGCGTTGCTCTAACTGCTTAGGAGTTGGCGTATACTTACCCCGTTGTGGTAAACTACGCATTACATCTTTACCGCGCCACCGCGATCCTACAACATTGCCTACTTTTCCTGAAAATCCGCCCAGGATGCCTTTTTCAAAAATTGCCATAATAATATATTTTATTGGTTACTATTCCACCAAATTACAACCTATAACACTAAAAAACATACACTTGACACGTATTAACCGAAGAAGATTAAAAGAGAACGCACCCGAACTGTAATGATGTGTTTTGAAACATCCTGACACATGGTGACACAAACTGAATGCGGTAGAACCAGCAAGAACCGACATGATTTTTCCTGACACACCAATCGTGGCGGAACGGGGTTTTGTTCGAGTCTTGTTCGGGTCTTGTTCAGTAGAGGCTCGGGTGTATTTTCCAAAAATGGGGCTTTATCTGGACGAGACTCGACTGTGAATGGGTGATGGTATTGGGAAAGCTAGAAATAAATAAATGCTATAGTTTTAGATTTCTGTTATAGGTTCTCGACTGCGCTCGAACGCCCTATGAAAATGATTTGTTTTTAAGGTTTTGCCTATAATTTGGAAGCTGATTGCCTAACCTATATCTCTTTTTTCTTTTCTGAATTGTTCTAAAAGTAAACAGGATAGGCTTGGCTTGCAATTTTCTGAATTGTGTTCTCGACTTCGCTCGAACGCCCTAGCAAATGATTTGTTCTTTGGGTTTGAGTTATAAATTGTAAGCTGACAACCAAGACCGCACTCCTCTTTTCTTTTCTGTATTGCTAAAAAAAAGAATCAGCATATTCTAGGCTTTTGAATTTTTGTTTTAGGTTCTCGACGCCGCTCGAACGCCCCAGCAAATGATTTGGTTTTAGGGTTTTGCCTATAATTTGGAAGCTAGCAACCTAAAATTAATACGTAAGTACCGAACGCACAGCATGTGGTTTTAGCTTGTCTTTACCGTTTAAAAATCCAAGTTCCATTATAAAGTTGCATTGTACAATCACGCCACCTAAACGTTCTACCAGTTTACAGACGGCTTCTGCGGTCCCTCCTGTTGCCAAAACATCGTCGTGAATTAACACGCGATCGCCAGGTTTAATGGCATCGACATGGATTTCTAAAACATCACTTCCGTATTCTAAGGCATAGGTTTCAGACATGGTTTCGTAGGGTAGCTTCCCAGATTTACGTACTGGAATAAACCCTGCGTTTAACGCTTGTGCCAATAGTGTTCCAAAGAAAAAGCCTCGTGCTTCCATTCCCACAACTTTATCTACCTGCTGTCCATCTATTTGTGTCAATAATGCGTTTAAACACAATTGTGTGGCCTCTGGATTATTTAATAATGGGGTTAAATCTTTAAATACGATTCCAGGTTTTGGAAAATCGTTTATATCGCGAATGTAACTTTCGATTGCTTTCATACTGCGAAGATAAAAAAAGTGCTTTATTTTCCGAATAGATTGGTAATCTGTTTCTTATTTATAGAATTACGCCTTACTTTTGCGGCAAGGCACTAATACACTCATGACAAACTCGTATTATCTTCTAAGCATACTACTAGCTATCTCCCTAATAAACAGTTGCAAACAAAGGCCAGAATTCTCAATACAAGAAGGAGATTTATTATTTCAAGATGTAGATTGCGGTCCGTTTTGCGAATCTATAGAAGCGGTAACCGAGGGTGTAAACCAATATAATTTTTCGCATATTGGATTGGTTATGGAAAGTGCTAATGGCGATTTAAAAGTTATGGAAGCCGTTTCTGCCGGAGTCGTATTAACACCAATTGATTCGTTTTTAAATAGAAGTTTAGATGCTTTTAATAAACCAAAAGTTGTTGTTGGCCGTGTAAAACCACAATTAAGCCACCTCATCCCAGAAGCCATAAGCTTTATTCATACCAAAATGAATGCAGAATACGATCCCTATTTTGATATTGATAACGACAAATATTACTGTTCGGAATTAATTCACTTAGCCTTTAAAGCGGCGAATAATAACGAACCTATTTTTAAGGAACAACCCATGACCTTTAAATCGCCTGAAACAAATGAGACCTTTGCGATCTGGGAAGTATATTTCAGAAATTTAGATTACGATATTCCCGAAGGACAGCCTGGTTTAAATCCTGGAGGCATGTCCCGTTCGTCTTATATCAATATTGTGCACCACTATGGCACACCCAGTAAAAAAGTCGCATTGTAATCTGCTGTAAAGCGCACTGTTCTGCCTGCCTCATAAACGATTTAAAACGCAAACGTTTTCAACCTTAAAATACCGACTGCTTTTTAATTTAGCCCCGGAAATAGTTTTAATTCATTCGGCTGTGTTGTATTTTTACTTGATATAACGTTTAAAAATGCAGTACTTATGAATATCGCAAAATACATAGACCACACCCTTTTAAAGTCTTCGGCAACAAAAAAGGATATTAAAACGCTATGTGAAGAAGCCCTGACATACAAGTTTTATTCGGTGTGTGTTAATAGCTTTTTTGTACCCTATGCCAAACTCTTACTAAAAGGAAGCGACGTTAAGGTATGTGCCACGGTGGGTTTCCCTCTGGGCGCAGTAAGTACCGAAACTAAAGTTTTCGAAACCAAAATGGCCATAGACCAAGGTGCCGAAGAAATAGATATGGTACTACAAGTGGGCATGTTAAAAAGTAACAATTTTGAAATGGTTTACGAAGACATTAAAGCGGTAAAAGCCTGCATGGGTAAAGTCCCTTTAAAAGTCATTTTCGAGATTAGCGAACTATCCGATTTCCAAATCATAAAAGCGACGCAACTGAGTATAAAAGCAAAAGCCGATTTTATAAAAACATCGACAGGCTTTTCGGCAAGTGGTGCGACCTTAGATGCCGTAGCCCTAATGAAAAAGACCGCCGAAGGCAAAGCTAAAGTAAAAGCCTCTGGAGGCATTAGAGATTTAAAAACGGCATTACAATTTATCGAGGCTGGTGCCGACCGTATCGGAACCTCGTCTGGCGTGTCTATAGTCGAAGCCCAAATAGCACAACACTAACGGCCAGTTCTATTTATTTTACCTAATTAAATGATTCCCCATGAGTTTACATATCGATGCTAAAAAAGGAGCAATAGCAGAAACTATTTTATTACCCGGAGACCCCTTGCGCGCCAAATGGATCGCAGAACATTACCTAGAAAACCCGGTGTGCTTTAACACCGTTAGAAATATGTTTGGATATACCGGAACCTATAAAGGTAAACGTATTTCGGTTATGGGCACAGGCATGGGCATCCCGAGTATATCTATTTATGCTACCGAGCTTATTAAAGATTTTGGGGTTAAAAATTTAATTCGTGTGGGTAGTGCAGGCTCTTACCAGAAAGATATAAAGATTAGAGATATAGTTTTAGCCATGGCCGCCTCCTCGTCTGGGATTAATAAAACCCGTTTTCATGGTGCCGATTATGCCCCTACAGCAAGCTTCGACTTGTTTCAAAAAGCAGTAACACGTGCTAACGACAAACAGATTGCCATTAAAGCAGGAAATGTATTGTCTAGCGACGAGTTTTATGCAGACGATTTCGAATCGTATAAACAATGGGCAGACTTTGGTGTGTTATGCGTAGAAATGGAAGCCGCTGGTTTATATACCGTAGCAGCCAAACACCAAGTTAATGCCTTGGCTATCCTTACCATTTCAGATTCTTTGGTTACGGGTGAGCGTACCACAGCCCAAGAACGCGAAACTACATTTAAAGACATGATAGACATTGCCTTAGATTTGGCATAACCGACCTCAGCGCAGTGCCTTAACACTGCGCTTTACTGTCGTATTCGCATTTATTCTCTTCACCACTCAGATTTACTAAGTCTCTGATTGCTTGAATATAGGCACCCTACACCCTATTTTTAAATTAATTCGCATGATTATGGCTTTCCGTAAAGAGATTTGGTAGAATTATGGTATTTTAGGTGGGTTAATTTTAATAAGCTTCTATACAGGGATGGACTTAGGTTTGTTTTGGTATGACGGGAGTTACCAATAAGGCAAAAAAAACAAACATAATGTATATATCCAATGTCTATATTAAAAATTACAAAAGTCTTAAAACTGTAAATTTTAATTTACATAGAGGCAAGAATGTTATAGTTGGTAAAAACAACAGTGGAAAATCGAATATTATAACTGCATTAGATATTTTATTCGGCAATAAAAATCCTGCATATAGAGACTATGATGAAAATGATTTCCATACATATAGTTCTGTAAATCCTGATACTGCAGAAATTAAAGAAAATGTTGCTGATTATTTTTATATTCAAGCAGAACTTGAAGGGAAAGATTTTAACCAAGAAGAATTAACAAAAATAAAAAAGAAAACGTCATTCTCTATTATTAATAACCCAAAGGATGTTTTAGATAAAGATAACGGATATATTGATTACTCTTTTTTTTCTAACTTAGATGAATTAGAAACTAGTGACAAAATATCGAATATTCCAGAAGAAAATAATAGAAAGACAAAATGGTTTGATAAACCCAATCTAATAGCATTATTAGAAAACTCTCAAAAAGTACTAGTATACTTTTGTAAAGATAGAAAAAATGATAATTCAGGTTATGGAATAATAATAGTAGATAACGATAGAAAATGCTGGATATCTCATTTCTTAAGAAATGAATTAAAAAACTCAATAGTAACAACAGCCATAATTCCAGCATTTAGAAACCCAAAAGATGAATTAAGACTAGTTCATTATACTTGGTATGGAAAATTAATTAAAACCTTGTGGGATAACGGAAAAGATACTGTCGAAGAAGATATTAATGAAAAAAGTGAAGAAATTAAAATTTTAGCAGATAAAGTATTTGATGGCTCAACCACTGAGTTGAGAGAACTTCTACAGAAGGCTATATCTCACAAAAATGTTTCATTCAAGTTACTTCCTAGTCAGAAAAATGATATATATAAAAATGTGCAAATATATGTAGATGATGGTATTGATAGACCTTTAGATAAAAAAGGATCAGGAATCCAAAGTGCTATTATCATTTCTCTTTTTACAACATACTGTCGAACTTTTCATAAGAGTAGTTCATTATTAGTAACTGAAGAACCTGAATTATTTCTTCACCCACAAGCAAGAAGGGTAATTTCATCTGAATTAGAAAAGTATTTAGGAGATTGTGATTCAAATCAATTAATTGTAAGTACACATTCTATTGAATTTTTAAAAAACACACCAATTCAAAATGTTATAGTTGCTAATAAACTATCTGAAACAAATGAGACAATAGTTACTCAAATTTCATATGACGAAGAATTAACAAAAGAAGAAACAAATAAAATAATACGTTTTATCTGGTCTAAAAATACTGAAATATTTTTCTCTGATAAAGTATTACTTGTTGAAGGAGGAGAAGAATACCTCTTACCTTCTATATTCGATAAAATTTTAGATAAAAAACAAGTATTAGATTATGAAAATGCTTCAATAGCTCGTGTTGATGGAAAAGGTAATTTTCTAACCTATATTAAAATTTTAGATAGATTCAAAATTCCTTGGTTAATATTAGGTGACTTAGATTGTTATGATGATGTATTAAGAGATTTAATGATTTATAAAGGCTTAGATTTATCAAAATTAGACTATATAAAATCATTATTTACTAAAACAGTTTCTTTCAAAAGAATTAAAAAAGAAGTTATAAAAAATTCTACAAGTAAGGATGGATATATCTTGGCGGATTTATTTTCAAAAATTAAACAAGAAGAAATTTCGATAAATGACCCAAGTTTAATTTCATTTATAACTTATTTAGAAGAACGATTTTCAAAAAGTAATTTTCAAGAAGAATTATCTAAAAAAAGTGAACTATTAACTAAGTTTAATTTACTCCAAAAGGAATTGCAATTAAATAACATTTATATTCTTCCGAAAGGAGCTATTGAATCTTATTATACAGAAAAAGCAAATAAAATAGATGCAAAAGGAAAAGATAATAAAGCTTTAGAGATTGCTGGTGAAATATCATTAGCTGATAACACTCTTGAGGATTATATTAATGACTATAGTTTATTTAAAGATATACTTAAAAAATTAACTACTCCTGATATTGCTTATAAAATGGAAAGTAATGAAGAGTAAACCCAGTTGGTAATCGATTAGATGCCTCACTAGCGATAGCACCTGCTAATCCCCTCATAGTCTTCCACAAAAAGTCATACAATTAAATTATAATTTACTGTATTTTAAAGCTATGAACAAAAAAAAGATAGACTATACATACTCAGACACAAAAACCTTTCAAGATAACGATACTGTCTTAAATATTGACCATACAGGATTTATAGGTTGACGGCATTAGTGACTATTAACGCTAATAATAACCAAAGTACAGGGCTAAAAAACAAAATAAAGAAATCTCATATTCTCTCTATATAAAACACTTATAAATACTGCTATTCTACAAAGAAATTTCACCAAATTGTATTAGTTTTAGGGTATACGCTCACAAAGCCAATAGAGACATAGACTTTGTCTGAAATAGCCTAAATACATTAAAAACAAATCAATGAAAATTCTTTACAAATCTACCTTAATTTTATTTGTGTTATTGCTTTCCAGCTGCGCCACAATTATTTCAGGATCACGACAACAAGTCGAGATTAATTCGGACCCCAACTCTGCCATAGTTTATATTAACGGTGCTGAAATAGGTAAAACACCTGTTCAGAAAAACCTAAAAAGAAATCAAGATTACCGTATTGTGCTTAAAGTAGACGGTTATAAGCCTTACGAAACCCGGCTAGATAAAAAGTTTAATGCGTGGTACATTGGAAACATTGCGTTTGGCGGATTAATTGGACTTATAGTAGATCCAATAACGGGAGCTATCTTTAAATTAAAGCCTCAAGAGTTTGATGGAAGTCCGAAACCCGGAACAACACACCATACAAAAAACCAAAAGTTAGTAATAAAAGTTAGTATGGAAATAGATCCCAATGCTGAGCAAATTGGACAATTAGAAAAGTCTGAGTAAACTTATACATATCAACACGTCACACTATAGCTTCTACATTATACATGAGAATAAAATATCCTACAAAACAGACTGTAATCTTATTCTCCGCACTTTGGCTTCTTAGTTCATTCCTAATTATAATCGGGGTGACCGATGTGTTTCAATTCAGTTTGTTTCAAAAATCGCATGCTGTAGTCACGTTTTTAATTCTGTACTCATTTTTAAAACTGTGCCGAGTATACAGGAACTATTACGTGCTTAACAAACAATATAAATTAAAAAAAGACATAACATGATTCAAAAATTTTACAAGAAAAAGAAACAATACAGGAATCTTATTTATGGCTTTGTTTGGTTAGCTATGGTTTTTCTAAAGTTTATATTCAATCCGGGCTATAGTTTAAGATGGGTAGATTGTGTTTGGCTTGTATTAGCAGTCTTACAATTTGGACTGTACTTTTTAGAACACAAACTGGCATATGTTACCATTGAAGATCATGTGCTTTCTAAATATGCTCCTTTTCCAAAACGGATGAATATTAACGACATTGTGGAGATTAAAAAGTATTCGACCAACTACATTTTAAGGTCAGATTCCAAAGAAATTAAAATAAATCCCGATTACATCAAGGATGCAGACCTTGCTAAGTTGAATTCGTTTTTAAACGGACTGTCTGTTAAAATCACATAGATTTAGAGCACACATAAAAAAGCAGTGTTATCCTAGATGCAACTAAGATAACACTGCTTGTAACTGTTAATGATGTAATGCTGATATGCCATTATGAAAAGAACTGCAGCACGATCTATGTAGGGATTAGTCCTCGATATCTTCTCCTTCTACGTCTAGGTGTTTAACTAAATCGGATGGGTTTGTAATGACTAAACTTTCTTTTCCGTTAATAACAATACAACCTCTTAAAACTTCTGGTTGGTTTTGAAGAATTTTAATCCAATCTTCCGAACCAAGAATGGCTCCTTTATCTCCGAAGTTTTTAACAAAATTAGGATGATCTTGATCGACTAAATCCCCAATCTTAACTCCTAATTTAGATGCTACTTCTGCCCACTGTGTACCGGTTACTCTTGTTTTTGAAATATCTATAGATAATAATTTCTTGTCTGCGGCATTCGCATACGCCAAGGTTTGTTTACCTACCGAACTTTCCGAACTATAGATTAACGTTAATTGTTTACTGTCTTCTGCTAAAACTCCCATAATGTCCATATTTTAATGTTTTTATAAGTTAATATTATTTTTTAAGTATTATAATTTGAAATCGTTATCCGCTTATTTTGTTAAAGTGAGTAACGTAATTTCGGGTCTCATGCCTAAACGCCCAGGAAATCCCAACCATCCTAATCCCCGAGTGACATATAAATATTGGCTAGCGTCTTTATACAAGCCCGCCCAATGCTTATACTTATACTTTATCGGACTCCACGCCTTATTCTTAATACGAAGTCCAGCTTGCATACCATGCGTATGTCCTGCCAATGTAAGCGCAATATTAGTTTGGCTAACTACTTCTTCGCTCCAATGTGTAGGATCGTGAGACATTAAAATTTTAAAATCTGCCGGCCTTATTCCAGAAATGCTTTTCTGTAGGTCGCCATACTGTTTAAAAGGAGGCATACCCCAATTCTCGACACCTACTATATATAAGTTTTCGTTGTTTTTACTAATCACGTCCCACTCATTCAGTAATAATTTAAAATGAACGTTATTGTAAAACCGTTTTAATAACTCTAAATTTTCTTGTTTGTCGTCTTCCGACTGCCATACACTATAATCGCCATAATCGTGATTTCCTAAAACGGCGTATTTCTTAATCTCTGGAGACAGCTTTAAAAACGAAGCCTCCCAACCTTTTAATTCCCATGCATAATTGTTTACCAAATCGCCTGTAAAACAGACCACATCGGGTTTTAGGTTGTTTATAATTTGTATCGCTTTATCTAATACATTATAGCGATAGTTTAAACTACCCAAATGCAAATCTGATATATGCACCACTTTTAAGCCATTAAAAGCCTGTGGCAAATCGTCGTGTTTTACGGTAACGTGATAGGTTTTAAAATGATAGACCGCTTTAAACACCGCATATAAAATGGCTGTAAACGGTAATATCCAAGTCACCAAACCTAAAATGGGCACAATATACACCGACTCGGTATCGCTAAACACACGATTGGTTAAGGCAAACCCACTAATAAAAATGACAAAAATAATTTTTGGTACAAACGACGCCACTGTTATCCCATAAAAGGAAGAAATGATACGTTGTTTCTTTTTAATATCGACATGATCTAATCGGACTTTAAGAACAAGGATTGTAATAACCAAACTCACAGATATTAATACGAATATGGTATTTATTACAAGCCTTATCTCTGTTGCCGGAATGTGTTTTATTAGCGATTGTAACCAATAAAATGTCGCGACATCCACCAGTAAAAGCGCTATACAAAGCAATATTATTACCGACAACGGATACGATTTCATACTTCAGATTTTAAAATATTAAAATTACAATGTAGTGCAGGGATACGTTAACTCATTCCATTCTCATTGTAATTCGAAAACAAGTTCTGCAATAAAAAGCAGGCTTCTTTAGATAATTAATAAAAAAAGGACAAATACTCAAAAACTACGTAAAAATACTTAGTTTATGTGTTTTGAATGGTTTATTTCGTTATATTCGACCAGACATAACGCTTTTAAAACATGATCCCAGTAACACAAGCTATACATATAATAGACAGTACAGTAGTCTCCCAACGTATTAAAAAAGTGAAGATTGCTAAAAGTCTAGGGTTTATTTTAGCCGAGGACATTTTTGCACCTATAAATATGCCATCGTTTAGACAATCGGCTATGGATGGTTATGCACTAAAGTGGAGTGACAGCACGACTTATACCGTAACGGAAGAATCTAAGGCTGGCGATGCAAAACACATAGCAATACATCCACTTGAAGCCGTACGTATTTTTACCGGAGCTAAAGTCCCAGATGATGCCGACACGGTGGTTATGCAAGAACACGTTACCAAACGAGACAATAGCATAACTATTACAAAGATGCCTAATAAAGGTAGCAATGTAAGACCTGTAGGTGAACAAGTAAGTACTGGAGATTTGGTATTAACAAAAGGTCTAAAATTAAATGAAGCCGCAATAGGTTTTCTGGCAGGTCTCGGCATACAAAGAGTAGCCGTTTTTAAAACACCAAAAGTTTCGATTTTAGTAACGGGAAACGAATTACAAAAGCAAGGCAAACCTTTAAAAGAAGGCGCTATTTACGAAAGTAATGCCGTAATGTTAAAAATGGCCTTACAGCGTTTTGGACTTACACAAGTTAAAGTGTTTTACGCTAAAGACACTTTAAAAGCTACGAAAAAGAATATAAAACGCGCATTAGAACACAGTGACGTGCTTTTAATTTCTGGAGGGATTTCGGTTGGAGATTACGATTTTGTAAAAGAGGCATTAGGTAAGAACGATGTAGATGAGTTATTTTATAAGATTAACCAAAAGCCAGGAAAGCCTCTATGGTTTGGAAAAAAAGATCAGCAATTTGTATTTGCGCTTCCCGGCAATCCAGCGTCGGCACTAAGCTGTTTTTATGTTTATGTGCTTCCATTGCTTAAGAAATGCTCTGGATATTCAGATTATCATTTACCTCGAATTCAAGCTAAGAGTGACACAGACTTTAAAAACAACTCAGGAAAGACGTTGTTTTTAAAAGCCAGCTTACAAGACGGTATCGTTAGTGTTTTACCCAGTCAGCAGTCCTCTATGCTTAACACCTTCGCAAGCAGTAACGTCTTGTTAATGGTAGCGGAACATGTAGAAACCATTAAGAAACAAGATCTAGTAAGCTGTATAAATTTAGAGTGTTATGGAAATTAAAAGTCGTATTTGGATAGAAAAAGACGGGAAACCGTTTATAGGTTATGGCAAGATAGAACTTCTTAAAAAAGTAGATTCTGAGCACTCCATAACCGCCGCGGCCAAAGCCCTTAAGATGTCCTATAAAAAGGCCTGGAACTTACTAAACGACATGGAACAATTAGCCGAAGAACCTTTACTGGTAAAATCTATAGGCGGTAAATCTGGTGGTAGTTCCAAGCTCACGCCTTATGGCAAAAAACTTATCACCCAATTTGAACAGTTAAACAGCAAATGTGAAACATTTTTAAACGACGAATACAAGCCACTAACAAATGGAATTTCTTAGTACCAACATATTTATAATATTCGCCCTGATTCTGGTATGCATATCGTTTTTGTATGCTTCGGTTGGTCATGGTGGTGCGAGTGGCTATTTGGCATTAATGGCATTATTTTCGTTTCCTATTTTAGTGATTAAACCTACAGCTTTATTGCTGAATATTTTTGTGAGTGGAATCTCATTTTGGTTCTTTAAAAAGAATAAACATTTTAATTGGAAACTATTTTATCCGTTTGCAATAACCTCTATACCTGCCGCTTTTCTTGGAGGCTATCTCACCATAAACACCACCTTATACAAACAAATTCTAGGTGTGTTTTTAGTGATTGCCGTCTTGAGAATTTTAGGCGTTTTTGGTAAAGAACAAGACTATAAAAAAGCAGTACAGATTCCGTTAGCCTTAGTTATTGGTTGTGGTATTGGACTATTCTCTGGCATGATTGGTATTGGTGGCGGTATTATATTGAGTCCGATAATTTTACTATTGGCTTGGGGAAACACAAAGGAATCGGCAGCGGTTTCTGCCCTATTTATATTTGTAAACTCCATTGCTGGTATTATTGGCTTTTTATTAAAACATAACAGTTTCCCTACAGAATCCTTCTATCTTATTCCTTTTGCTTTAATTGGAGGTAGCATGGGCGCTTATTATGGGAGTCAGAAGTTATCGAATGTAAAACTGACGTATATGTTATCGTTTGTTTTAATATTGGCATCGTTTAAATTATTCTTGTTTTAATGCAGACACAAAAACACATATCGATCTATATTCTTTGCGGAGGAAAAAGCTCTAGAATGCAAACAGAGAAAGGCTTGATTGTGTTTAAAGACAAGCCATTTATAGAATGGATTTTAGAGGCGGTAAAACCCATTTCTAATCGGATATACCTCATTACAGAAAACACAGATTACAGCATTTATAATTATCCATTACTAGCAGATATTTATAAAAACAAAGGGCCTGTAGGTGGCATATATACCGCTTTAAAACATACAGAAACCCAACAGAATTTAATATTAAGTTGCGATATCCCAATGATATCGACACACATTTTAAAGCGCTATTTAATCCAATCAAAAGTGATAAATTCCAACATAGCATTTGTAAGTGATAGCACGAGAGATTACCCATTAATTGGCATGTATAGTGTAAACAATCTTCAGAAGTTTGAAGACGCGATCAGGCAAGATCATTTAAAACTCATGAGTTTAATTCAAGCCTCAACCTATCACCGCATACAAGTAGCTTCGAGAGATTTTGACGCCCTTTACAACATAAACACCAAAGACGAATTACGAACCTTAATACAAAGTAGACCATGAAAAACACAGACATTCAACCTAAAGTAACGCTTGTTGGCGCGGGCCCTGGAGATCCTGATTTACTCACATTAAAGGCCGTAAAAGCGCTAAAAAAAGCCAAAGCCGTGTTATACGATGCGTTGGTAAATGAAGACATTTTAGATCACGCGCCTAATGCCGTGAAATTATATATTGGAAAGCGCAAAGGCAACCACAGTTACACCCAAGATCAGATTAACGATTTGTTAGTGAGCTATGCTAAGAAATACGGAAAGATTGTAAGGCTTAAAGGTGGCGATCCGTTTGTATTTGGTCGTGGAAAAGAAGAAACCGATTACCTAGAACGTTTCGGGATTAAGACAGCCATTATTCCTGGAATTACTTCAGCAATTGCCGTTCCTGCATCTGTAGGAATCCCTGTTACACAACGTACGATATCTGAAAGTTTTTGGGTAATTACGGGTACAACATCTAGCCGTGCTTTGTCCAACGATGTTAAGTTAGCCGCACAATCTACAGCGACTGTCATTATTTTAATGGGCATGTCTAAACTCTCGGAAATTGCAGCTATTTATAAATTGAATAACCGCGGCGATATGCCTGTAGCGATTATTCAGAACGGCACAAAAAAAGAAGCACAGCAAGCGATTGGAACCATTGATACCATCGTAGATTTAGTACAAGAAAAACAATTATCGTCTCCTGCAATTATCATTATTGGAGAGGTTGTAAACGGTCATAAAAGTTTACTGACGTATTATAACGAGCAATTTATGGAAGACGATTTTATATATCAAAATTTAGACATAGAACCTATAACAGCATAATATGGAACGCAACGAATTATACCCTATATTTTTAAAAGTTAACCAATTGGACGTCCTTATTGTTGGAGGCGGAAATGTAGGTTTAGAGAAATTAAGTTTCTTATTAAAATCGAGCCCAAACGCGGTTGTAGATGTAATATCTATCGATTTTTTAGAGGAACTAAAAACCTTAGCAAATCAGCACCCTAATGTGAATTTAATCCAAAAAGCCTATGATATTTCAGATTTGGAAAATCGGCATTTTGTCATTGGATGCACAGATAATTTAGATGTAAATTTACAAATCAATAAAGACGCCAAAGCAAAACATTTACTTGTAAATATTGCCGATACACCAGACCAATGCGATTTCTATTTAGGAGGCGTGGTCACTAAAGGACATGTAAAAATAGCGATTTCAACAAACGGAAAATCGCCAACTACAGCCAAACGTTTACGTCAGCTTTTTGAGGAAATCATTCCTGAAAATATTACCGAAATGGTACAGAATTTAAACGTCTACAGAAAAACTTTAAAAGGAGATTTTCAGAATAAAGTAGACGAGATGAACAAAATCACGGAAGGACTAGTTTCTAAAAAAGAATAGGCAAATGATTACTATAAAATATTTTGGCATGCTTGCCGAACACACGCAATGTAACGAAGAACAATACGACTCTAAAGCCGTGAAACTATCTGAATTACTAGAAGATTTAAATGTAAAATATCAGTTTACTCCCGAATCTTTTAATGTGGCTTTAAATCAGAAATTAGTTCAAGATTCCGAAGATATCACGCTTCAGTTTCAAGACGAAATCGCGTTATTACCTCCATTTGCTGGCGGATAAAATTAGATTATGCCTAAAGAACTGCTAAAACACCTTTAGCGGAATGTTTGATTACCCATTTTAATACGGACTATTTATAACAGTTAACTCATGAAAAAGAACAATGTATTTATAAACGGTGCTATTTCACCTAGCTTTATTTCCGACTCCATTGCAAAACACCAAAGTAAACACACGATTGGCGGACACAATATATTTTTAGGTCAGGTTCGCGCAGACCAGATAGACGGCAAAACGGTAGCTGCAATAGATTTTACAGCCTACGAAGAGATGGCTTTAGAGCAGATTGCAGAGATTCGAGAAAAGGCATTTAAAACGTTCGATTTAACCTGTATGCACATTTATCACAGTCTTGGAAAAATCAACGCTGGAGAAATCTGCTTCTTTGTTTTTGTGTCCGCGAAGCACAGTAAAGAAGTCTATGCGGCAACCGAATATCTTGTAAATATTATAAAAAAGAAAGTGCCCATTTTTGGTAAAGAAATCTTTGAAGACGACACCCACCAATGGAAAACCAACATCAAATAACATGGTAGACATTACCCACAAAATAAACACGTTACGCACCGCAACGGCTACTGCCATTGTAAAAGTTAATAAACCAGAAACCATTGAAGCTATTCAGAAAAACTTAGTCCCAAAAGGGAACGTTTTAGAAATGGCAAAAACGGCAGGATTATTCGCTGTTAAAAATACACATACCGTTATTCCTGATTGTCACCCCTTGCCTATTGAATTTACTTCGGTAGCCTATCGCATTGAAGACTTGGAAATCCATATTATTTTCAATGTGAAAACCGTTTATAAAACCGGTGTTGAGGTAGAAGCTATGCACGGTGCATCGGTAGTTGCCTTAACCATGTACGATATGTTGAAACCTATAGACAAACAGATTGAAATTGGCACCATTAAATTAGTCGAGAAAAAAGGCGGAAAAAGCAGTTACCCGAATAAACAAATTTCAACATTAAATGCGAGTGTAATTGTGTGTTCCGATTCTATTTCTGAAGGCAAAAAAGAAGATTTTGCAGGAAAAGCGATTATTGAAAAACTAGAAGCAAACGCGGTAAAGATTAAGAACTACGACGTTATTCCTGATGAAATTGATTTGATACGAGCAAAAGCATTAACCCTTTCTGAAACCAATAACCTCATCATCTTTACTGGAGGTACAGGATTATCATATCGCGATGTCACCCCCGAAGCTTTAGAACCTATTTTAGAACGCCGTATTCCAGGTATCGAGGAAGCCATTAGAAGCTACGGTCAGGATCGTATGCCTTACGCCATGCTATCTAGAAGTATTGCAGGAACTATTGGAAACTGCTTAGTTTTAGCTTTACCAGGCTCTACAAACGGTGCTAAAGAATCTATGGATGCTGTGTTTCCGCACGTGCTTCATGTATTTAAAATTTTAAGAGGTCAGCAACATTAAAATGAATAGAACTCCCAACATATTAACCGACGATTTTGGACGTCATCATTCGTATTTACGTATTTCATTAACCGAAAAATGTAATTTACGATGTACGTATTGTATGCCAGAAAATGGCGCACCATTAACTCCAAAAGAACACATCATGACGGCTAATGAGATATTAAAAATCGCATCGGTATTTGTGAAACATGGGGTCACTAAAATCAGATTAACAGGCGGGGAACCTTTGGTAAGAAAAGACTTTTCTGAAATTTTAAAACAACTTTCTGCCTTAAATATTAAACTTTCTATTACCACCAACGCGGTCATTGTAGATCGGTTTATAGACGATTTTAAACAATATGGCTTACAGGATATTAATGTGAGCTTAGATAGTTTACAAGCAGACAAATTCACATTTATAACACGTCGAGATCAATTTAAAAAAGCATACGATAACATCATTCTTTTATTAGAACAAGGCTTCAATGTAAAAATGAATGTGGTGTTGATTAAAAGTTTTAATGATGATGAAATTATCGATTTTATTAAATTCACAAAACACCTTCCTATTGCGATTCGCTTTATAGAATTTATGCCTTTTGATGGTAATAATTGGAACAAAGAGAAACTAGTCACTCAAGCGGAAATCTTAGAACAAGCACATTCACATTTTGACGAAGATGAAATAATTTCACTAGAAAACGAGAAGAATTACACGAGTAGAAATTATCAGATAAAAGGCTATAAAGGTGTTTTTGGAATTATAAGCTCGGTGAGTAATCCGTTTTGCGACAGTTGCAATCGTATTCGATTAACAGCAAATGGAAATATTAAAAACTGTTTATTTTCGAATCAAGAAACAAATCTACTTACGGCGTATAGACAAGGTAAAAATATTGAACCTCTTATTGCGAGTCTGATCCATAAGAAATATGCCGTTCGTGCCGGTATGACGGATTTTGAAACCTTAAATAATCCAGAGAATCATACCAACAACCGCAGTATGATTAATATTGGTGGTTAATCCTGTTCGATGTGTCGTTTTAATAACTTCCTTACAAAATTAGATTTGGGCGCTTCGCAAAGGGAACACACATAGGTATCTGGTAAATCGTTAAAAGGCGTATGTGGTGCAATATCTTGCGTTTGATCTCCATAGGTTTCATTATAAACCGTTAAACAATCCTGACATTGGTACACCTCAGCTTCTACAGTTGTATCTGCTTTTTTAGTTAACTTTTCTTCGTCGCGTTCTGTTCCTAATTGCTCGAAATACAACTGACTTAATTCCATAAGTAAACCGGGTAATTCTACTTGATCTACATCCTGAACATGCGTAATATATTCTCTAGAATTGGGATCGAAATTTTTAGCATATAACAAGTTATAGGTATCCCTAATTTTATAATCTGACAACGCTTTGGGCTGTTCGTTCTTTTCGATCACGATAGACGTGAAATAATATGCTTTTTTCGCGAGTTCTGTAATTCCGAAGGTTAATCCATAAGTACTAATATCGTTCTGATCGAAGTTAGCAACCAAGTATTTTTTAAGTTTTAGTGCCTCTTCATTTCCTACTGGTAAATGCCAGTTTAACTCTAACATGGAGTGGCGCACATTAATTCCGAATTTCCCTAAGAACTTTTCCCAAATTAATTTGGTATCGTTTGGTATATCTTTTACGATAAATGATTTCCACGGTGTGATTGATATTTTACCAATTTTACAATCGGAACATAAATCGCACATGGCTTTTAAAAATGCTAAATCGTATTTATTATTTCTCCAATATAAACCCAACCAGTATTTATCGTTCCCAATCCGATTCATCCCTTCGTAATACGGAAACGGATAAAATGGAACTTGCAACGGTTTATCTATGGTTCTATTATTAGCATCGATAGCATCGTTTACTAAATCGAAAATCATCTCGACACTTTCAGGTTCTTCTTTTAAAAGCCCTTCAATAGTTGTTTGAATTTTAGCCATATCCCAGCTATAAATTAAAGCCGGATACACTTCTGTTTTCTCCCAATCTGGCAGACGCACATATAAATACCAATAATCTTCGTGTTCCGAAGCTATAAAGTTTAAATGCCCTGTAAATAAGGGCACCAAACGCTGTCTTGGATCTGTAATATTGATTTTTAACTGTGGGTTTTGTCGGAATTGCTCCAATACATATAAATACTTTTCTCCAGTTAACCACGACGTACTAGAAAAAATTCCTGCACTAACATAAGACGACACTATATTTACAGAGCCCTCGCCATGAGATGGAACAACCTGAAGATTATCTACGGTTTCTAAATCTTTAGGATCTACTTTTCCTGACAGTAAAATATCTTGTCGAGACCCAAAGGAAATGGTATCTAAACCTAAACTTTCTGCGGTTAGGCAAATCGATTTTAACTCTCCTGGAGACAGTACACCTCCTTTTACAATTAATCTAGATAACTCTTGCATTAGGCCAAAACTTTATGATTATTTAATATCTCTCTTACTTCAGTTTTACAACTTCCACATCCCAATCCTGCACCTGTTTGGTTACATAATTCGGTAAAATTCGTACAGCCCTGACTAATGGCTTCATTTATATTACCCTCTCCAACCTGACTACAAGAACACACTAATTTTCCTATTACAGGTTTATCGTTAGAGGCACCACGCAATAATTTATCGCGTTTATCAGACAGTTCTACCTTACTTTCAATAAGTGTTTTAAATTCAGCAAATTCATTCTTATCGCCCATTAAAACGGCACCAACCAACAGATCGTCTTTTACGATACACCGTTTATAGTAGCGTTTAGACATGTCCATGAAAATGATTTCTTCGTAACTGTTATCGTTTTCAGGAACCGTTAGATTTCCTAAACTACATAAATCTAAATCGCTAAATTTTAAGATATTCATGGATACAGAACCTTTGTAGATACTACTAATATCCCCTGCTAAGTAGTTTGCTAAAATCGCAGCTTGTTCTTCGGCTGCAGATGTAATTCCTAAGATATTATTATTGAACTCAGCTATTTCACCTATGGCAAATATATCAGGATCTGAAGATTGTAAATGATGATTTACTTTAATACCGCGTCCACAAATTACACCACTGGATTTCGCGATTTCAATATTCGGACGCGTACCAATAGCATATACAATGGCATTGGATTTGAATGTTTTTCCACTCTTAAGTGTAATATTTAATGCGTTTTTTGTGTCGTCGTCGTCGAAAACCGTACTCACTTCATTTGAGAAATAAATTTGAATACCCAACTCTTGAACATGCTTCGCTAATAACTTACTTGAAATAGGATCTAATTGTCGCTCCATTAAATTAGAAGCACGCTGAATAATTGTCGTGTTTACATTTCTATGCTTTAAGGCTGCGGCAAGTTCTAATCCTAGAAGTCCACCTCCAACAATAGTCACATGTTGCTCTTCGGCTTTAAGATTCGTGCCGTCTAAATACGATTTAAATCGGTCTGCATCATCTTTAGAACGCAATGTAAATCGGCCAGGTAAGTTTAATTGCACATCGTTAGGTACAAAAGAACGACTTCCCGTAGCCATAATTAATTTGTCGTAAGCATGATGATTTCCGTGATTATCGGTTGCCAACTTATTATCGCGATCAATTTCGACGATAAACGTTTCGGCATATAATTCTATTTGAAGCTTTTTAAGTTCCTTCTCTTTAATCTTTAACAGTTGTTCCCAAGTTAACTCTTCAGTTACATATTCTGGAAGTAAAACCCGATTATAGAACGGATTAATTTCTTTTGAAAACACCACAATGTCATCCGTTTCACTGTGTTCCCTATAATTTTGAATAAAACGGAAGGCAGCAGCACCTGCACCAACCACTAATATTCTTTCTTTTTCCTTTTTATACTTGGATACTGCTACCCGTGTATATTTAAAATCTGGCTCTTTAGATACCGGATCTACAATTGTATGGGTTAAATTATTCGCACGGTTTAAATCGCTTTGTAATTGTTTTCCCCAATGCATAGGTAAGAATACAACGCCATTTTTAACACTATCGGTTACTTTTGCACGCACTCTTACAATCCCTAATCCGCTTTTAATATCTACAACATCGCCATCTTTTACTTTATTTAAAAAAGCATCTACAGGACTAATCTCTAAAACGGGTGTAGAATAATGCGTTTTTAAACGCGACACCTTCCCCGTTTTCGTCATAGTATGCCATTGATCTCGAACACGACCTGTGGTTAAGATTAACGGATACTCTTCGTTAGGTAAATCGGAGACATTATTAATAAAATCGGGTATATTAAACATCGCTTTTTGCGACGGCGTATAGAATTTTTTATCTTGAAATAAACGCGCGGTACCATCTTTTTGAGCTTCTGAGACGGGCCATTGAAATGTTCCTTCTCCTCTTAATCGCTCATAATTTAGTTCGGAAACATCGATATTTGAACCTTTAGTCATTTCGCTATATTCCTGATAAATTTCGGCAGTAGAGTTATAATTAAAACCATGAAAGCCCATTTTTTGAGCAAACTCGCATAATATTTCAACATCTGGTTTGGCTTCTCCAGGCGCCTCAATACCTTTTGGTAAATAGGAAATACGACGCTCAGAATTAGTCATTGTACCTTCTTTCTCTAACCAAGCGGCCGCAGGCAATACCAGATCGGCATGTTCTAATGTATCCGATCGGTTTGAGATATCTTGAACCACTACAAACTTAGCATGTTTTAGAGCTTTCTCTATTTTATGAGCGTTTGGCATACTCACCATAGGATTGGTACATACAATCCATACCGCTTTCATTTTACCTGATTCTAAAGCATCGAACATTTCTGTAGCCGTATAACCTGCTTTATCAGAAATCTTATCCACCTTCCAGAAATCGGCAACTTCCTGACGGTGTTTTTCATTAAATAAATCTTTATGCACTGCCAATAAATTAGCCATTCCTCCAACTTCCCGTCCTCCCATAGCATTAGGTTGCCCAGTTAACGAAAATGGCCCAGAACCAGGTTTCCCCACTTGTCCTGTAATTAAAGATAAATTTAAAAGTGCATAATTTTTATGTGTTCCAATCGCACTCTGATTAAGTCCCATGGCCCACATGCTAATAAAGGCTTTAGATTGCCCGATAATTTGAGCGGCTTTTTTAATTTCATCTACAGTAATACCACACCATTTAGCAGCATCACTTAAGGATGTAGACAAGACTTGTTTCTTATATTTTTCGAAGTTTTCGGTATGATTTTTAATGAAACCTTTATCAATCATACGACGTTCTATTAAGCGCCGACCAATAGCATTATATAGAATTACATCTGTTCCCGGTAAGATTTGAAGATGAACATCTGCAAAATTTGCAGAATCGGTTTTACGCGGATCTACAACCAAAATCTTTACATTCGGATTTTGCTCTTTATGCTGTTCAATACGTCTAAACAAAATAGGATGACACCATGCTGGATTTGCTCCGGTAATTAAAAAGCAATCGGCTAATTCGATATCTGCATAAGAAATTGGCACAGAATCTTCACCAAACGTTTTCTTATAGCCTACCACTGCCGAACTCATACAAAGCCTTGAGTTGGTATCTATATTATTAGTTCCTAAAAACCCTTTGGTTAATTTATTTGCGATATAATATTCCTCGGTTAAACACTGTCCAGAAACATAGAACCCAACACTATCCGGACCGTGCTTTTCTATAACCGATTTAAAAACTTTTGCTGCCCGATCTAAAGCGGTATCCCAACTTACGCGTTCCAAAGGATGCGATTTGCTCCATCGCATTTCTGGGTATAGTAATCTATCAGACACATCGTTTGCCACATAGTGCAAATTCATTCCTTTAGAGCACAACATCCCTCTATTTACGGGATGGTCTTTATCACCCTCCACATAAACTTTGTTATTTTCATCCTTCTTTACGATTATACCACAGCCTACACCACAGTACGAACACGTTGTTTTAATATCTTTTTGAGGCATCATATGTACTTAATACATTTGTCTATTCATCTTAAATGTAATAAAACTATTATTACATCACTGTATTTAACCGTATTTTAAATGGACTGCGTCGCCATCTGGGTATCATACTCTTCATTAAATTCTTCTTCTGTCACGTCATCTGTCGCCGTAGCAAATTTAATGGCTAATGTTCCCACTGCAACTAGTATTACAATACCTCCTATAAGTAAAAATCCACTTGATACTGCTGCCGAAGCTGCTGCCGCTTGAGCCGATTGAATTGCTTCTGCCCCCAAACCTTCACTTGCCGTTATCGCTGCTTTTTCTGCTACAGCCGATTTAGATTTTAATAATATAGCGGCTAGAAAGGCTCCTACATTTCCTCCCGCTCCTACAATTCCTGAAATAGAACCTATAGCTTTAGAGTTTACAAAAGGTACGACCGAGAATGTTGCTCCTTCTGCCATTTGTACTGATAAACTGAATAATATTAACAGTGAGATACCTACCACAATTCCCGTTGCTGTAGAAAACAAGGCTAACATGACACCTTCGATAGCTAATATGGCGGCAAGGAATAAAACACGACCACGTAAGCCCTTTAATTTCCCGAATAGATCTCCGAAAAACCCACCTAAAGTTCTAGCAAAAATATTCATCAGGGCAAAAGATAAAACAATATTTCCTGCAGTAACACGCTCTAATTGAAACGTATTTTGTAAATAATCGTCCATAGTTCCATACACTGTTAATTCTATTCCGAAACAAGCTGCATAGACTAAGAATAAGATCCAAACACGGTAATCTTTAACCGCTTCCATAAAACCAACATCATCTTTCTTGGTTTGTGGCATATTCCCTGATGCCTTTAAGTCTTTATAATTTCCATCTAAAGTATCTTGCGTAAAATTGTAATATACAAGTCCCATTAAAAAGCAAACCACACCAGCTATAATCATTGAATACCTCCAGGCTTCCGATTCGGCTGCTCCAAATGCAACAACTGCTGCTGCAATTAATGGCATTCCTAGACGGTTGGCACCTCCACCTAAATTCCCCCAACCTGCAGAAGTAGCATTCGCTGTTCCCACTATATTAGGAGCAAACATAATGGAGGTATGAAATTGAGTAATCACAAATGACGCTCCAATAAATCCGATAAAGAACCTACAGATTAAAAATTGAAGAGGTGTTTGAACAAACCCTAGTAATATTACAGGAATGGCTCCGATAACGAGCAACCACGAGTAACAAAGACGTGGCCCGTATTTATCACAGAGTTTACCAATTAATAATCGCGCAAATACAGTACCTGAAACGGCAAGAATAATGGAATTCCATTTTTGCGATGGTGTTAAGCCTAAATCCTTAACCACGTCGGGCATAAACGGCACAATACCGAACCAGGCAAAGAAACATAAGAAAAAGGCTATTGAAGTTATCCAAAACGTTCGGATTGGAAGACTCTTTACATTTAAAAGATCTAATTTTGTAGCTTTTGTAGAACTCATAACAATTGAATTTATACGTTAGTGTGATAAAATTAAGTATTAATACTTAATTACTACGTATAAAATTACGTATTTTTAAATTATTACGTACCTAATAAAAAATTAGGATTTAATTGTTAATCTTTCAACAAATAGGCTTAAAAAGCTAAAATATAATGATGTAGAGGCTTTAGTTTTAGACTAATCGGTACTTAGAAGCCATTTTAGTAAGCTCGATTAGATTTTTTACATCTAGTTTTTTCATCAGATTGAAGCGGTGCACTTCTGCCGTGCGTTTACTAACTTCCAAATCTTCAGCAATTTCCTTATTACTTTTTCCATCTAAGACTAAAGCTAAGATTTGCTTTTCACGTTTAGTCAGTTTAAAAGTAGCTTCCGGTTTTCCTTGTACTTCGGGTTGTGGTGCGCCCCCCTTATTAATCATACTATTTACAATAATAGACGAAACATCTCCCGTAAAATACTTACCTCCAGAGGCAATCATTTGTAGTGCCTTTATAAATTCTTCTTTACTAGACCCTTTTAATAAGTAGCCATCGGCACCAGCATTTATGGCATTTAAAACGTATTCTTCGGAATCATGCATTGATAAAACCAATGTTTTTACTGGATTTTTAGCTTGGTTTAGTAGAGAAACGACTTCTATACCATTCATTTCTGGCATACGAATATCTACAATTAAGACATCTGGCTTACAAGCTTCAACAACTTTAAGCGCTTCTTTTCCATCTGATGCTTCATCCAAAACATGAACACCTTCCTGATCTTCTAATAAGGATTTTATACCATCACGAACCAAGACATGATCGTCGGCCAACACTACATTTATCATCTACTTATATATTCTAAATTAATACGTAGCAAAATAACCAAAAATTAAGTAAATACGACGAATTAAATGGGGATATTTAGCGTAATTCGTGTTCCTGTCTCTTCTGAAGAATTTATAAACAGACGTCCATCTATGTAGTTAATTCGCTCATTCATAAATGTCATTCCCATACCACCAACTCCGGTTCTAATGTTTTTAGGCCGATTAATATCGAATCCCTTTCCATCGTCGTCTATTGTAATACTTAATATATGAGCGCTATGAGAAATCGAAACCAGTATATACGTAGATTCGGCATACTTAATCGCATTATTTATCGCTTCTTGGGTAATGCGATACATATTAATCTCGACCAAAGAATCTAGGCGTTTATTAAAATTGGTACGATTATATAACTCTATTTTTTTACCTGTAAGTCTGGATAATTCTTGTGTTAATTTTGAAAGCGCCGGAACAATACCGTAATCACTTAGTTCTGGTGGTGTTAAATTAAACGTGGCTGCACGTACACCTTGAATAATATCTCCCGTTAAACTTTTTAAATGTTCTATTTTTGAAGCCGCCTTGTCTAAATCGTTTAAGTTAACACTCTCTAAATTATACTTAAGTCCGGTTAGCATTTGCCCAATACCATCGTGAATATCTTTCGCTATTCGGTTTTGTTCTTTCTCTTGGTTTTCGATGATTTTAGATGAAATGATCTTTTGCTGATTCATTTTTTCCTCATAACTCGATTTAGTAAGCGACTCCAAGTCCAGTTGGGCTTGTTTCTTTTCAGTAATATCTGAAGCTATAATTAAGATTTCAGATTTTTCTGATTTTGAGTTAATCGGAATCAAATACATTTCTAACCACAACATTTCACCTGAGTGCTTTACGGCTTTAATTTCTCCCTGCCACCCCGATTTATTATAGGTTTTAAGAATGTGCTCGATATATTGCTGATCGGTTTTTACCGTTGAAATTAACTCGGAAAAATTTAAATTGACTTTGAATGCTGACTGCTCAAATAATTTAGAGAACTTCTCGCCAATATGAAGAATAGAACCTTCTGGCGTTACACGTGCAAACAACAACGTTTTATCCATGGTCTGGTTTAAAACACGTAGTTCTTTAACCGATTTTTCATTTTCTTTTCGTAAAAAATCAGCTTCTTCAGCCATGTTAATAGCTCTTTTCTCTGATCGTAAAAGTCTAGTGATGGTTTTTTTCACCATTCTAGCTGTAGGTTTAAATATAAATAGGAATTCTAATATAAGAAGTAGCAGTGTAAAAACCATTAAAAACAATTCCCATTTGCTTAAGAGATTTACTTTTTCGTTAGCTTCAGAATCGTATTGATTTACAATAGTATCCATTAGACTTAAAAAACGAAATGCGTTAGGGTTTACCTGATCGACGTAAGGTATTAGCAGATTGGGATTTGCTTTAGGCTCCTGTTCTAAAATTGAAATGATTGAATTTGAAGCGGCATACATTTCGGAAAACGGTGTCTGAATCCGATCGAACAGCGCAACAATTTTATCGCTATTGGTTCCAGAAAGCTCTAAACTATCACTACCTTGAAGCAAGGCATGATGAGAAATTTTCCATTGTGCTAAGGTCTTTTTTAAAGTATCCTTTAAGACTAAACGTTCCGAAAAATCTGTTGTATTTGCTATTAAAAGAACTTCTTTACTTAGTTTCTGACTAAGCATACGTTGCCGGCCAGCAACGTTTATAACTGAAGAATCGTCCTGCTGATCGATTAAGAATTTGCGGACGATTATTTGGCTTATAATTACAGAACATGCAATAGCACCTAATGCAAAAATATATAATCGACGGAGTCTATTAAACGTGCTAGTATCTAACGAACTGCTGCGATCATTCATTTAAAATATGTTTAAGATAATGCCTTTTGAATAAGCTTAAAACTAGATTCGGAATAATTTAATGTCATTGCTTTTTTGTGAGCGGCATCAGACATTTTATTCCATGTTTTTTGTACGATATCAATTAACTTTTCTTCGTCGTGCTTGGTTGCAAAATCTTCAAAATAGTATTGTAAAAACACTAAACACACCACATCTTCTAACGTCTGAGAATCTGGATCTTTTTTAAATGATTTTTTACTCATTAAAAACTGAACACGCTCAATAAACTCATCGTCGTAGCCTACAGATTTCATGATATCTCCGGCAATGTTTCCGTGTAACTTTTTAAGATCGTTACGCCAGTTCATATAACCAGCTTTAGTCATTGGATATTCATTTCTTGGAATTTCCCAACGACAAATATGCTGTGCACGGGCCGCGATTTGTAAACTCTCGGAAGCGGTTGGCATATAATTCAACAAGCAATCTGTCATACGCTGTGAATACAACAATTCTTTTGGCATTGATTCGCCATTACTGATTTCACGATTTAGATCTTGAGCATTTTTTTCATCAATTAATGCTATGGCTTGTTCAAATTTTGCACTCACAGTTCTTATGTTTTTTTGGTATCTATCAAATCTATTCAGAAAATCCGATATACACAAAGTTGTCCTCTATTTTTACAGGATAAATTGCTATGGGATTTAAATCGCCATTTAAATTTTCGCCTGTTACTAGAGAAAATGTTTTTTTATGCAACGGACAAGCGATTTTAGGTATGCCTTTGTGATCGCCTAACATACCTCGAGACAGCACCATTTCCTGTTTTTCTGGTGATAAATTCTGACAAGCATACCAAGTATTTAATCGCGAGAAGTTAAACACGGCAATTTGTAAATCTTTATATTTTACGCATGCACCACCATCGTTTGGAAACGCTTCTGTTGAAGCCGCTTTAAACCAAACCTTAACATCTTCTTGAGTCGTTGTTTTGTACTTAGATATTACTTTTTCCATAATTATATGTTTTAAAACGTTAGCGTTATTTAGTTATAGGACGACTTCTTTGGTGTCCTTTTCCCAATGTTTTGGCATTTTCTGATCCCGTAGAGGCACAAAAACTAAATTATCATCTCGCTCATCTGAATTTACGAAATGACTAAAGCGTTTTTTCATGTCTTCGTTTTCTATGGCTTGTTTCCACTCACATTCATAAGCATCAACTAAAAACTGCATATCCTTCTCTAATTCATCAACAATATTTAAACTATCGTCGATTAC
Organism: Formosa bonchosmolovskayae; assembly: GCF_051016085.1. Taxonomy (GTDB): domain Bacteria; phylum Bacteroidota; class Bacteroidia; order Flavobacteriales; family Flavobacteriaceae; genus Formosa. The sequence continues at coordinate 2,080,641 of NZ_CP174605.1, read as the reverse complement.
AATTTTCTTAAGTTGCTCTATACCGCCTTCTAATTTATCTAACCACGCTGCAGTTCGCATTAACGGTGCGGCGGTTTGTATATAATACATTAAATAGCGGTCTATGTATTTTATGACTGTGTCATTGTCTATTTTTTCGGCTAATAATTCGGCATGTCGCGGTGTTGCTCCACCGTTACCACCTACATATAAGTTCCATCCACCTTCTACAGCAATGACTCCAAAATCTTTTCCGCGTGCTTCGGCACATTCTCTGATACAGCCGGAAACACCACCTTTTATTTTATGAGGCGAACGCAATCCTTTATATCTATTTTCTAAAGCGATAGCAAAAGAGACACTTTCGTCTAATCCGTAGCGACACCATGTAGATCCTACACAACTTTTTACCGTACGTAAAGATTTTCCGTAGGCATGACCACTTTCAAAACCATTATCTATTAATTCTTTCCAGATCGCAGGCAAATCGTTTAGCTGTGCACCGAAGAAATCAATTCGGGCTCCTCCTGTAATTTTTGTATATAAATTATATTTCGATCCAATCTGACCTAAGACAATTAAACCTTCTGGAGTAATTTCACCTCCAGCAATTCGCGGCACCACAGAATAGGTTCCGTTACGCTGAATGTTTGCTAAAAATTTATCGTTTGTATCTTGCGTTACATCTTCTTTATTTGGCGTTACATTATATAAACTCGCAAAAATTGAAGACACTAAAGGCTTACATGTTTCGCATCCATGTCCGGTACCACACGCATCTAACACCTCGTTAAACGAGGTTAGTTTTTTCACTTTTATAATACCGTATAATTCTTGTCTGCTATATTCAAAGTGTTCGCAAATCACATTTTTAACCGTCTTACCAAGCGACTTCAATGTCTCATTAACTAAATCTGTAACCATGGGTTTACAACCACCACAGCTTGTACTCGCTTTAGTTGCAGAAACCACACCTGCTAAATCTTCGCATGACCCATCTTTAATAGCACCGCAAATCTGACCTTTACTTACATTCTCACACGAACAAATCTGAGCTTCGTCTGGCAAGTCTAAGGCACTACCAAACGCACCACCTTCTGTGGCTGGCAAAATAAGTTGTGCAGCATCTTCGGGAATTGCCATTCCATTTAAAAACACCTGATGTAACATATTATAATCTGATGCATCTCCTACAAGGATTCCTCCTAATAAAGATTTACCATCTAGACTTACATTAATTCGCTTATATAAATGTTGCGTTTTGTTTTCGAAAATTACAGAATGACCTTTTGATGCCGGCATAAACGGTTCTCCAAAACTGGCAACATCTACCCCAATTAACTTTAACTTGGTAGACATATCGATTTCTGCTGGCATTAAAGCCTCTGCATTCCCCATAATCTGACTTGCAGCAATTTCTGCCATATCGTAACCAGGAGCCACTAATCCGTATATCATCTGGTTGTATAAAGCAACTTCGCCAATAGCAAAAATATCGGGATCGGACGTTTGCATTTTGTTATTCACAACAATTCCGCCACGAACACCCATTTGTAAATCACACGTTTTTCCTAACTCGTCTCTTGGGCGGATTCCTGCAGAAATAATTAACATTTCTACATCTAACTTATCATCTTCTCCAAACTCTAGCCCAGTGATATACTCATCGCCCAAAATCTGATTGGTCGCTTTACTTAAGTGAATATTTAATCCGATAGACTCTAACTTTAACTGTAAAACTTGACTACTTCTAGAATCTAATTGTCTTGGCATTAATTTGGGTGCAAACTCTACAATATGAGGCTCTAATCCCATATCCATTACTGCTTTACCAGCTTCTAACCCCAATAAACCACCACCCAACACAGCGGCTTTAGCATTTGGATTAACTGCTTTTAGTTTAGCCGCATAAGCCAGCATGCCTTCTAAATCTTCTATGGTTCTATACACAAAAACACCTTCTTTTTCCACCCCTTTTATAGGAGGGACAAATGCAGAAGAACCTGTTGCTAATACTAAGTAGTCGTAAGTATACTCCCTATCGTCTACACTAGTAATTGTTTTCTTATTTCTATGAATATCCGTAATACGAACATCTGTAATTAAATCTATATTATGTTCTTCGTACCAAGATCTTGGAGCCATTTCTAAGGCTTCTGCATCCTGATTCTCGAAAAACTCACTTAAATGAACACGATCGTATGCAGGTCTTGGCTCTTCCCCAAACACCGTTATTTTATAGGCTTCGTTTCCCTCTTTGGCAACAAATTTTTCACAAAATTTATAGCCCACCATGCCGTTTCCTACAACTATCACTTTTTTCATATACGTAGTTATTATTAGATTACTTATTTCAAAAGTAAGTATTAATACTTAATTATATTCCTAAAAAGTGAACATTTTTCAAAATAATACGTATTTTTACCAAAAACTAAAACAAACGGCTTTTAAATTATTAATAGTGAAATTCTATTTAATAAAATTAGAAATCGTTCTTTATAAGATACACAAAACCCATACTAATCATAGGATTTTTGAGCATCGCTAACTAGAAATAATTCATTTAATTATAATGATTTACAACCTGATTATTAATCAATTTCACTATATATTATGACTAAAATTACTCTACTAACAGTTTTACTTTTAATGATTTCAGGTAGCTGTTTTGCTCAATTTTCTATTGATGGAGAATTGAGACCACGAACAGAATTCAGACATGGTTACGGCACCATAATAGCAGATGATGCCGATCCTGGATTTGGGGTTTCGACTAGGGCGCGCGTGAATCTGGGCTACAAAAAAGAGACTTACGAAATCTATATTGGCGTTCAAGATGTTTTTGTTTGGGGAGAAAACAGACAACTTTTAATTGAAGATGAAAACAATTCCTTATCACTTTTTCAAGCTTGGGCCAAACTAAAACTTAACGAAAATTGGTCGACTAAATTAGGTCGGCAAGTTATTGCTTACGACGATCAGCGTATTTTTGGAGGCGTAGATTGGACACAACAAGGTCGGAATCACGATGCACTTCTTATTCAATTAGGAAAAGAATCTTTAATATTTGATGCCGGATTTGCCTATAATCAGGATTACGACAACGTTGCTGGATTTCAAAATGTAGATAATACGTATTACACTACAGGATTTTTCTCGTATAAAACCATGCAATACGCTTACGTAAAAAACACCTGGGATGCTTTTTCTGCCAGCTTTCTGTTTATGAATAATGGTTTTCAGGAATTCGACATCGATAATAAGGCCGATGGACTTAGTTATTTACAAACCTTCGGAACCCATTTAGCGTATGCTAAAAGTAATTTTGATGTAGCTAGTAATATATACTTACAAACAGGACACAGACAAGGCGATATTAAAGTAAATACGGGATTATTAGCAAGTCTTGATGCCCATTACAAAGTGACAACTAAAATTAAATTAGGAGCAGGATTTGAATACATTAGCGGAAAATCTCAGGATGAGTCTGCAGACGAAACAGGAGCATTCTTCCCACTTTATGGAACCAACCATAAGTTTAACGGATACATGGATTACTTTTACGTAGGTAATCATGCGAACTCTGTTGGTTTAGTTGATATACATGTTAATGCAAATTTTAAATTAGGTGAAAAATCAAGTTTATCTGCAAGCATCTTAAATTTTTCTGGTACTGAAGAATTACCGAGTGGTGAGAAAAGTTTAGGAACAGAAATTGACTTAGTGTTTCAACATAAGTTTAAAGAGTTTTCAGTTGGCGCAGGATATTCACAAATGTTTGCTTCGGATGGCATGTACGAACTTAAAGGTGTTTCGGAAGACTTAGCCGCAGATTCCCAGAATTGGGTTTGGGCCATGTTGGTTTTAAAACCTAAATTTTTATAGAAAAAACTGTTTCAATACTAAACCTATATAAAAGAAGCCTGTAAAATCGAATGTTTTACAGGCTTCTTTAGTTTTTGCTTATTAAACAATTTGAAATTTACACATCAGTAATTACATTAATCGTCGTTTTTCGTCTAGAATCTCAATGCTCCTTTGCTTAGTGTTCTTAAATAAATTCTTAGATAACATGAGCTGTTATTATTCTTCTTTACCCTGAACTTATTTTAAGCACACAAAAACTGATAGCTATAAACCCAATGAGTTACCAAACACATCTAGCCTAATGTGCTTAAGTATCATTCTCGAATAAAACCATTTCGGCTTTTCAATTATATAATATTATATTTTATTAAAAACAGATTAGTCACACGCCTAGGCTTCTATCCGTATAATATCATGTCTAGATATTTAGCCACAAGTAATTTTTTTTTAGTAAAATCCATTTAACAAGTATATCAAGTTTATTAAACAAAAAGCCTTCTAAACTTACGCTTAGAAGGCTTTTTATTATAATAAAGAGTCGGTTACTTATGCAGCAACATCGTCTCCTCCATTTAACTTTCTTTTCTTTTCAGAACTAGCTAAAGTATCGTACATGATTGGTGTCGCGATAAATAATGAAGAGTATGTACCTACGGCAACCCCTACTATTAATGCGAACATAAATCCACGTATAGAATCTCCACCAAAAGTAAAGATAGCTAATAACACCACTAATGTTGTTAAAGATGTATTTAAGGTTCTACTAAGCGTACTACTTAAAGACGTGTTAACCACTTTGTTTAAGCTCCACTCTGAATGAATTCCGAAGAACTCACGAACTCTATCAAATACAACCACGGTATCATTCAGCGAGTAACCAATTACGGTTAATATTGCTGCGATAAACGCTTGATCAATTTCCATGTTAAATGGCATGAATTTGTATGTTAAAGAGAATACCCCTAATACAATAATAACATCGTGGAATACTGCTGCTACAGCTCCTAATGAATATTGCCATTTCTTGAAACGGAATAAGATATATAAGAACACTACAATAAGAGATCCTAACACGGCCCAGAATGATTCTTTCTTAATATCATCTGCAATTGTTGGACTCACTTTGTAAGATTTCATTAATCCAACCGTTTTGTGTTGGTTATCGCTAATAAAGTCTTCGTAAGAAACACCTGTTAAATGTGGTTGTAAGGCTGTATATAAACCTTTTCTGATTTGCTCATCAACCTCAGCACTTGTTTCGTCTACTTTATATTTTGTTGTAATTTTAACTTGGTTATCACTACCCAATGTTTTAGCATCTGCACTTCCAAAAGCTTCATTTAAGGTAGGCACCAATTCTGAAGGACTAACATTTTCTTCAAAACGTACTTGGAAACTTCTACCTCCAACAAAATCTACACCTTGATCTAATCCGTTAGTAAATAAAGAACCTAAACTAACCACTAATAAAACACCTGAAACGATATAAGCAATTTTACGTTTTTGTAAGAATTCGATATTAATGTTTCTGAATAAGTTTTTAGTCAGTCCTGTAGAGAAATCTAATTTACCACCACGGTTAACATACCAGTCAATTAATAACCTTGTAATAAATATGGCTGTAAATAAAGAAGTTACAATACCAATTAATAAAGTAGTTGCGAATCCTTTAATTGGCCCCGTACCAAATATAAATAAGATTAAAGCCGTTAAACCTGTTGTAATGTTGGCATCTAAGATTGAAGATAATGCATTACTAAATCCGTCTTGAATAGCTTCTCTCTGACCTTTACCATTTGCTATTTCTTCTCGAATACGCTCAAAGATTAACACGTTTGCATCTACCGACATACCAATAGTTAATACAATTCCGGCAATACCAGGCAATGTTAAAACAGCTCCTAAACCAGATAATACACCAAAGATTAATAAGATGTTTAATGCCATTGCAATATCTGCAAATAACCCCGCTTTACCGTAGTAAAAGAACATCCATACTAATACTAAAGCCAATGCGATAACGAAAGAAATTTCTCCACTATCAATCGCTTCTTGACCTAAAGATGGTCCAACAACGTCACTCTGAATGATATCTGCAGAAGCGGGTAATTTACCAGCACGTAAAACGTTTGCTAAATCGACAGCTTCATTTAATGTAAATTGTCCTGAAATTTCTGAATTTCCTCCAGCAATTGGTCCAGTAGTTACACCAGGTGCAGAATATACAATATTATCTAAAACGATAGCAATTTGACTTTGTTGAGAATAAGCATTACCTGTTAATTCTTCCCAAATTTTAGCTCCTTTTGCATTCATTTGCATAGATACAGCAGGCTTACTTAATTGGTCGTAAGTCTGTGTTGCATTAGTAACTACTGCTCCACTCATAGGTGGTACATTTTCTCTATTACCAATTAAGGCATATAATCCTACAGCATCACTTCCTTTTTCTGGCATACCAAAAGCAAACTTAACATAACGTTGCTCTACAGGAAGTAAAGCTCTAATATCTGCTCTGTTTAAATAATCTAGAACAGTTTGCTTATCATCTACATCAAATTGAGCGATAATTGGCCCACCTTGGTATCCTTGTCCTATTATTAAATCTAATAACGGGTTTGCAGATACACTAGTAGAATCTGTTACGGCTTCTCCTAATAAATCATCGATTTGAGAATCGCTTTCAGTAGTTTCTGCCACAGCATCTTCTGAAGTTGTAGTTTTAGCATCTGCCTCCTCTTTAAGTACATTGTTTGCTTGAATAATAAACGGAATTAAAGATTCTCCTTTATATACTTCCCAAAATTCTAATTGCGCTGTACTTTGTAATAATTTTGTAGCACGCTCTACATCTTTAACTCCTGGTAATTCAACCAAGATACGTCCTGATTCACCTAAACGCTGAATGTTTGGAGAAGTCACCCCAAATTCGTCAATACGCTTACGTAATACTTCGAAAGCAGACGTAATAGATTCGTCAATTTTTCTGTCGATGATAGGCTTCACCTGATCGTCTGTCATATCAAAAGAAATTTCTTCACTTAACGCTCTGTTTGCAAAAATATCTGGAGATGCTAATTTAGTGTCTCCTTTAATTTTATCGAACGCAATGTAAAAATCTTCTAAATATGTATTCTGACTGTTTTTCTGAAGCTCTGATGCATCGTCTAATGCTTTATTAAAAGCTGGTTCGCTAGTGTGATTAGCTAAACCTTTTAAGATATCTTTTACCGAAATCTCTAAAGTAACATTTATTCCTCCTTTAAGGTCAAGCCCCAGGTTCATGGCCTTATTCTTAACCTCGTCGTACGTATAATCTGCAATACCTAGGTCAAAAACTTTTTCTGTTGATAATGAATCCAAATATCTAGCCTCTTTTACCGAGTCTCCATTTGAATACGCTTTTGCTGCGTCGTCGATACTGTTTGCTTTAAACGTGAACGATAATTGGTAAATACTTACCAAACCGAACAAGACTGCAAACAACTTTACTAATCCTTTATTCTGCATTATTTAATTATTTGTTAATAATATTGTGAGATGTGTGCTGTACTTAAAACAGCGAAACATATGAGTTAATTTTTATATATAAGTGAAGGATAGTTTATAGACAGAATGGTCTAACTATCTTTTTAAGAGTGATAACGAAATTACGCACCACGCCTCTATTTTTTGGAGGAAATTTAATCCATCAAGAACTTATTTATGACGGTATTATACTGCATTTAAAAAAACGGAAACCTCCCTAAGTTATAGGTCCTGCCCTAACTTCGGGTATTTTCTTAGCATCATTATCTATTGCAAGCGCAATAGTTCTGTAAAATTTATACGCCACTTTAATTGAAGGCAACTCAACTACATTTGAGCTATAAGTGGTACGCGGATAATCGTTTGAATTGTTAAAATGATGACTACTCGCCTTTAACTCTACCGCAACTTTACCAGAATGCTCGAAAGCGAAGTCGTAACCGTTATGGATTTCAAAGACATCAAAATTATAAGTGGTTTGCATGCCTCCATCTTCCGAAGGTAATTGCTTATGCTTTGAAGTAGAATTATCGAATGCCAAAGATTGATCTTCCGATAATATTTTTTTTATGCGATCTACATTAGAATCACTGTAATAAGTAATGTTTAAAACACCATGCTCACCTTCGCTAACCTGAATATTTTCGGCACCAATACTTTGAAGTTGCTCGGTAATGGTAGAAATGGCTTTGTCCGCATTTTCCTGTGCAGATACATAACCAGAAAGTTGCAGAACAATTTCCTGATTAGGCACAGCCTTTGAATGCTGACTAGCAACACCAAAAAACACGGCTACAATTACGGTTAAAGTACTAAGGTACCATTTCAAATTCATGCGCCAAATATATGAAAAATTTAACACTACATTCTATGCTTCTTGATATTTATAGGCAAGAACTTAAACCATTACATTTTAAACAGATAACATAAAATTTTATGAATATACAGAAGAAACCATAAAGCGGTTTTCACAGGTTTGTGAATTAAAAATGAAATACATCCCTAAAAATCCTTAAGATGAAATGGTACTAAAAACAAATATACTCACATATATAAGTGACACACGCCTTTACTTAATAGGAATAGATAATAACGGAATATTTAATCCAGAAGCCATTACTCGCGTTTTACTTTTATGAACTAGAGATTCCCAGAACCCGTACGCTTTAGGCATCATGACCAATAATTCCGAATCTGATCTCTTAATTTCTTTTTCAATTTCCTCAATTACAGTATCAGACTCTATATTCTTATACAAATACGTCACTTTTTCTAGTTGCGTATCAATATTGCTTATAGTCTTGGTATTTAACTTTAATTCATCTATTAACTTATCGACATAAAAAACAGTAACATCAGATTTTAAATTAGAAGATAATATTTTAAGTTTTGCCAATGTTTTTAAAGGTACAGCTTGCATTAAATCGCATGAAAATAGTATTTTCTTCATCCCTTTAAATTTCGCACTTACCGGCACAGCTAATACTGGGAATTTTTTCATACTAATTAATGTCGTGGTTGGATTACCCAATAGGTTTTGTTCTAGCGATTTTCCAGACATCCCAATAACCAATAGTGATGCGCCCAACTCTTCCATAAGATTATCTATCTTAAATTCTAATTGCGCATAAATGCATTCGTAATCGACCGAAATCTTATATTCCGATTCTAAAGATGCTGCTGTTTCCTTTAATTTATTTCGATTAATTTCTATTAATTCATCTATGTACGCTGCAGGAAACCTAGTGTTTGATGCATGAAGAGGTATTTGAAAAGCATTAAAAAGCATAAGTTTAACATTAAAATGCGATGCTATTGCTGCGGCATAACCGACAGCATTATCTGCTAATTTAGAAAAGTTCGTTGCTACTATAATTGGTCCCATAACTTGATAGATTTTGCTCCTACTAAGGTACCGAATTAATCAATTTTCAGCAAGGAAACACGGCCGATATTTCGGTTATAAAAAACCAAGAATTACTCCTAAAATCCCTTACTAAAAGTGGAAAACACAATGTTCTATTTTGTAATAAGTTAAACACTTTTTAATTCCGATTGAGATGTTAAAGAACCGCCTGAAAACAAAAAAGACTGCCTTTTCAGGCAGTCTTAAATATATTTTATAAAACTAATTTAGAATTCTAAAAGACCATTTGTTTTAGAAACACCTTCTGCACTTGCAGCTAAATGCGCTTTTTCTTCGTCGTTTAATGTAATATCTACTATTTTTTCGATACCATCTTTACCTAATACAACTGGTACACCTAAACAAATATCTGTTAAGCCATATTCACCATCTAATAATGTTGAACAAGGGAAAATCTTTTTAGTATCGCAAGCAATAGCTTGTACCATTCCTGACACAGCTGCACCTGGCGCGTACCAAGCAGAAGTTCCTAATAATTTAGTTAATGTTGCTCCACCAACTTTAGTATCTTCTTTAACTTGATTTAAACGTTCTTCAGATAAAAATTCTGAAACTGGCACACTATTTCTAGTTGCTAAACGCGTTAATGGGAACATTCCAGTATCACTGTGTCCACCAATTACCATTCCGTCTACATCGCTAATAGGCGCTCCTAAAGCTTCTGCTAATCTGTATTTAAAACGTGCAGAATCTAAAGCTCCACCCATTCCGATAATTCTGTTTTTTGGTAAACCTGTAGCTTTATGAGCTAAATACGTCATGGTATCCATTGGATTACTAACTACAATAAGAATCATGTTTGGAGAATGCTCAAGTAAACTTGTAGATACATTCTTTACGATTCCTGCATTAATACCAATAAGTTCTTCTCTTGTCATTCCTGGTTTTCTAGGAATTCCACTAGTAATCACACAAACATCACTACCTGCAGTCTTGCTATAGTCTCCAGTTACACCTGTGATTTTTGTATCGAATCCATTTAAAGAAGCCGTTTGCATTAAATCCATTGCTTTACCTTCTGCAAAACCTTCTTTAATGTCTAACAAAACAACTTCTGAAGCGAAGTTTTTAATAGCGATATATTCTGCACAACTTGCACCTACTGCTCCTGCTCCAACTACTGTTACTTTCATTATAATATATTTTTAGATTGAGATTATTTTTATGCACGTAAAATTAACGATTTTAATACAATTCACATACATAAGTCTGCGAATTATAATAAGATTATGAATTACACCTGCCTGATTTTAAATTTACTGTATTTTGCCACTTTCAACATGTTTCCATGCCAATTGTGTATTATAAAAAAGCACCTTAAAAATAAATTTAAGGTGCTTCTAAGTATTATTTACGCATCAATTTTAGCGTATACTGCATTCTTTTCTATGAATTCACGACGAGGTGGTACCTCATCTCCCATTAACATAGAGAAAATACGATCGGCTTCTCCACCGTTATCGATATTTACTTGTCTTAATGTTCTGAAGTTAGGATTCATTGTAGTATCCCAAAGTTGCTCAGCATTCATCTCTCCAAGACCTTTGTAACGCTGAATCGATGCTCCTCCAAATTGTTCTACTAAACCATCACGTTCACTATCACTCCAAGCATATTCTTTTTTAGCTCCTTTTTTAACTAAATATAAAGGTGGTGTTGCAATGTAAATATGTCCGTTTTCAATAAGCTCCTTCATATATCTAAAGAAGAATGTTAAAATTAAAGTAGCAATGTGACTACCATCGATATCGGCATCACACATAATAACCACTTTATGGTAACGTAATTTTGAAAGGTTTAAGGCTTTACTATCTTCTTCTGTACCTATGGTAACCCCTAAAGCTGTAAAGATATTCTTGATTTCTTCGTTTTCGAAAACCTTGTGTTGCATAGCTTTTTCAACGTTAAGAATTTTACCACGCAAAGGTAAAATGGCTTGAAATGCACGGTCACGACCTTGCTTAGCCGTTCCACCCGCCGAATCTCCCTCGACAAGGAATACTTCACATTTTGATGGGTCTTGCTCAGAACAGTCACTTAATTTCCCAGGTAAACCACCAATACTCATTACGGTTTTACGCTGTACCATTTCACGTGCTTTTTGTGCCGCGTGACGTGCTTGTGCTGCTAATATTACTTTTTGAACAATAGTCTTAGCATCTTCTGGATGCTCTTCTAAGTAGTCCGTTAACATTTCTGAAACCGCCTGACTTACAGAAGCAGAAACTTCTCTGTTCCCTAACTTGGTTTTTGTCTGCCCTTCGAACTGAGGTTCTTGAACTTTTACAGAAATAATTGCAGTTAAACCTTCACGGAAATCGTCTCCTGAAATCTCGAACTTTAATTTATCTGTTAACCCAGAGCTATCGGCGTATTTCTTTAACGTATGTGTTAAACCACGTCTAAAACCAGAAAGGTGCGTTCCACCTTCATGCGTATTAATGTTGTTTACGTACGAGTGTAAATTTTCTGAATACGACGTATTATAAATCATTGCTACTTCTACAGGAATATCATTCTTTTCCCCTTCAAAAGCAATAACTTCAGTAATAATAGGCTCGCGGTTTCCATCTAAAAACTTAACGAATTCCTTTAAACCTTCATCAGAATGAAAAGTTTCAACATCATGCTCTCCTTCTTCATTCTTCACTCTTTTATCGATAAGAGTAATCGTGATTCCTTTATTAAGGTATGCTAATTCACGTAATCTACTCGCTAAGGTATCGTAGCTATATTCTAAAGTTTGTTTAAATATGGTAGGATCTGGTTTAAAAGTTACAACTGTACCTCTTAAATCTGTTTCTCCAATTGCTTTTACAGGGTATAGTGATTTTCCACGCTCGTATTCTTGTTCCCAAATGGTTCCATCTCTATATACCGTTGCAGTTAAATGCTCAGAAAGTGCATTCACACAACTTACACCAACACCGTGAAGTCCACCAGATACTTTATAAGAATCTTTATCGAATTTACCTCCGGCACCAATTTTAGTCATTACAACTTCTAGAGCAGAGATACCTTCCTTTTTATGCAAATCTACAGGTATACCACGCCCATTATCTTCGGTAGTAATAGAGTTATCCTCGTTGATTATAACTTTAATAATGTCGCAATGACCTGCTAAGGCTTCGTCAATAGAGTTATCTACAACTTCATAAACTAAGTGGTGAAGACCTCGTACTCCAACATCTCCAATATACATGGAAGGACGCATCCTTACATGCTCCATACCCTCTAATGCCTGAATACTATCGGCCGAGTAACTATGTTTTTTAGCTTCTTCGCTCATAAAATATTATATGTTATACTTTTGATTAAAATCCATAAAAAAATGATGCAGAGCGCATCATTTTCGATACAAACAAATATACGAATTAATAAGCTGTTTTAAAAGCTTATCAGGAATCTAGCCTTAAAATTATCAACATTTGTTAATTTCAAAAAACACGCTTAAAACAGCTAAAAACAGGCTTAAATAAGATTATCGTGTTTTTTAACATGATGTTAAAAATGAAAAAACGTCAAAATCTCTAAAAATCGAGATTTTGGGTTATACAAAATTCTAAATGATAAGGTTATTAATCTAAAATAAGGAAAAATATTCCGCTAAATTGAACGACCATAAAACGTTCAAACTCTAAAAAAGGACTAGGATTTAATTTTAAAACCAACCAACTCTTGATTATTAAAATTTGAGATATTAAGAGTTAAATATGACAGAATAAAGTGAATAGTAAAACATCTATAAATAGCACTATTCTCTGCTCATAAATTAGCTTTATTTACCTCATGTAAAAGACAAAATTTTAAATCTACCACATCATCACGGGGAAATTTCTTACCAAATGGCCATAAATTTTTCATGATTTACGCAAAAAACGCACACACCGCTTTCTACTTAGCTCATATAATCAAAGAATTTCACCTACAGATTTAATTAAAAATGAAATTTTAGTCCGTTTAAATTATCAACTTCACATAACGTCACTCCTTGTGAAAACATTTAATTTTTTGTTAAGAAACATAAATTAAAGAATCTTTTATATTTACTTCCTTACTTACCAAATATAAAATAATATGAATACTATTAAAACCGTTGCTTTCCTATTTCTGATGGCATTTAACTTAACATTATTACAAGCTCAGGAAGGTCACTCTCTAGAGGGAAAATGGAATTTAACTATTGATCAAGACGGTAAAAAATTACCATCTTGGCTAGAAATTAGACACTCAGGTTCTAAAACATTAATTGGAAGATTTACTTATGCTATAGGTAGCGCGAGGCCCATAGCTGAAATAGAAAAATATGGAGAGGTATTCACTTTTGAAATTCCGCCACAATGGGAACCAGGTGCTTCTAATATGGTTTTTACAGGAACTATGGAAGATGACCAACTTAAAGGAAAAATGGTTTTTGTTAACGGAAAATCATATTCATGGACTGCTACAAGAGCACCTAAGCTACCGTATTTCGACAATCCAAAAGAAGGTAAAACCATTAAACTTTTTAATGGAAAAAATTTAAATGGATGGGTAATAAAACCTGGAAATCAATGGGAAGTCGTTGATGGTATTTTAACGAGTCCAAAATCTGGGGTAAATTTAGTTTCTGAAGAAAAATTCAAAGATTTTAAATTACATACAGAATTCCGTATTCCTGAAAAAAGCAACAGCGGTATTTATTTAAGAGGTCGCTACGAAGTACAAATTGCAGATAACATTGGATTAGAACCTTCTTCTATATATTTTGGAGGAATCTACGGGTTATTAATTCCTAATGAAAACGTAGCCATGAAAGCTGGTGAATGGCAAAGTTTTGATATTACCTTAATTGGTAGACGCGTAACCATTGTTGCCAATGGAAAAACTATTATTTCTAACCAGAATATTGATGGTATGACAGGAGGAGCTTTAGACAACAATGAAGCAGAAGCTGGTCCAATATTAATACAAGGTGATCATGGTTCTGTAGAATTTAGAAAACTAGAAATTACACCCTTAAGCAAGAGTTAACAACAGTATATGCCTAGTCCTGAATAACCGATACAGATTATTAAAGGATTAAAAATAATTAATTAAACCTGAACAATAGATTTATTGTTCAGGTTTTTTGATTTATACCGTTTTGCTTTTAAAGCACTAATATAACCTTAACGACATACCAACGCTCCCTTATTGCCCCCTTATGAAATGACAAACTCTAAAACCAGGCTATATCATAAAACAATGACTACTTAATACAATTTAATAGCAGGCTTCGCCTTTATTGATTCATGTTTTAAAGACTTAGATATAAAAAATAGGACTTAGAACTATACTTTTCCTAGCCACTTCAAACAACAATCCCAATTGACACATAAATTAGGCATCATTTGTTACGCATTACAGTAGCTTAATATTAAGCTGTTAAAAGCACAAAAAAAAAATAGTTGCACGCTTACGACATCTAATTTCCTGATCGAAAATTTCTGTACGCAAACTTGCAACTATTTCAATATAAGACCGAAAAAAATCGGTTATTTAAGCTTTTCCATAAGCATCTGTATGCACATTGGCTACAGCTCTACCACTTGGATCGTTCATGTTTTTAAACGCCTCATCCCATTCTAATGCAATTTTGGTACTACATGCTACACTAGCTTCTTGTGGCACACATAAAGCTGCGGCATCACTAGGGAAATGATCTGCAAAAATAGAACGGTAATAAAATTCTTCTTTACTTGTTGGTGTTTGTAATGGGAATTTATATTTCGCATTTGCTAATTGCTCATCAGAAACTTCTGATGCAACAACTTCTTTAAGTGTATCAATCCAACTGTAACCAACACCGTCACTAAATTGTTCTTTTTGTCTCCAAGCTACACTCTCAGGAATCATATCTTCGAATGCTTTACGCACTACCCATTTTTCCATACGTTCGCCGTTAATCATTTTGTCTTGTGGGTTAATTCTCATAGCCACATCCATAAATTCTTTATCCAAGAATGGTACACGACCTTCAATTCCCCAAGCCGCTAAACTTTTGTTTGCACGTAAACAATCGTACATGTGAAGTTTACTTAATTTACGAACTGTTTCTTCGTGAAATTCTTGAGCATTTGGCGCTTTATGGAAGTATAAATATCCTCCAAATAATTCGTCTGCACCTTCTCCAGACAATACCATTTTAATTCCCATAGATTTAATAACACGAGCCATTAAATACATAGGTGTACTAGCGCGAATGGTAGTAACATCGTAAGTTTCTAGATTATACACTACATCTTTAATAGCGTCTAAACCTTCTTGAATGGTAAATTTAATTTCGTGGTGAATGGTTTTAATATGATCTGCAACCTTACGAGCCGCCGCTAAATCTGGAGATCCTTCTAATCCTACAGAAAAACTGTGTAATTGCGGATACCAAGCATCAGACTCATCGTCACTTTCAATACGTTTCTGAGCATATTTTTTAGCGATTGCAGACGTTACTGAAGAATCTAATCCTCCAGAAAGTAATACACCGTAAGGCACATCAGACATTAATTGTCTGTGTACAGCGGCTTCTAAAGCATCTTTTATTTCTTTAATACTTGTTTCGTTATCTTTTACCGCTTCATATTCTGTCCAATCTCTGTTGTACCATTTTACAAATTCTCCATCTTTACTTGACATATAATGTCCTGGAGGGAATAATTCTATTTTAGTACATTGACCTTCTAAAGCTTTTAATTCTGAAGCCACATAAAAGGTTCCGTTTTGGTCCCATCCTATATATAAAGGAATAATTCCCATATGATCTCTAGCAACAAAATACTCATCATTTTCTACATCGTATATTGCAAAACCAAAGATTCCGTTCATTTCATCAACAAAATCGGCTCCCTTTTCTTTGTATAACGCTAAAATAACTTCACAATCTGATTCTGTTTGAAAATCGTATTTCCCAGCAAATTGCTTACGAAGTTCACGGTGATTGTATATCTCGCCATTTGCAGCCAAAACCAATGTCCCATCAGGACTAAATAAAGGTTGTTTCCCAGAAGCAGGATCTACAATAGCCAAACGTTCGTGCGCCATAATAGCCTTGTCATTACTAAAAATCCCACTCCAGTCTGGACCACGGTGACGAATTTTCTTTGACATTTCTAAAATCTGAGGTCTTAAATCATCCGTCTTTTGTTTCAAATCGAATGCACATACAATTCCACACATATCTATATATTTTAATTCTTTTTATTTTAATTCTGAAGCAAATATGAGTATATCAATCACATTATAAAACTATAAATCAAAAATTGATTACAATTTAAAACAATTAATTCGTATTTAAATTAAATATGAAACCATATGCATTAATCTGCCTTTCAAAATTTAAAAATTGTAAACTTTACTTAAAGTTACCGACCATTCATCTATCAACGTATATATTTACACTTTTAAAACAACTCATTATGAAATTATTTAGCGCATCGGCAATCTGCCTATTGGTAGCATTTAGCTTTAACACGGCAATGACAGCCCAAAACTTTAGTAAATTAGACAAAAGCCCAATGGATGTAGCCGCATTCCCAGCAAGCTACAAAGACTCTAACAAAAAAATGAAAGTGGTTTACAGCAGACCTCAACTAAACGACCGTAAATTGTACGACTTAGTACCTTTAGGAAAAGTTTGGAGATTAGGAGCCAACGAATCTGCAGAAATTACATTTTACGAAGATTCACATTTTGGAGACACTCCTGTAAAAGCAGGAACTTACTCTTTATTCGCTATTAGAGGAGAAAAAACATGGACTATGATCTTAAACAAAGATCTTAATGCTTGGGGTGCTTACTCATACAACCCAGACCAAGATGTTGCACGATACAACGCTATCGCATCTATAGACGCAGAATCTATTGAAGCGTTTTCTATTGCTTTCGATGAGCAAGGAACCATGTACTTAGCATGGGGAACAACTCGTGTTTCTATGCCTTTTAAAAGAAACTAGATCGTTTATATATTTAAAAAAAGCGACTATCTATAGTTATAGATAGTCGCTTTTTTTATGCCTTAAAATTTATATAAAATAGATTAAGGAATATTTAAATATTTATGTGTTTGCAATGACACTTTCCATCTTGGATTAGCCATTACATACTCTACTATTTCCGGTATCATTTTATCACGCTTACTCCACTCTGGTTGCATGTATAAAATACAGTCTTCGTTAACTAAAGCCGCTTGTTCCTCTGCAAATTTAAAATCGTCGCGATTAAATATAATCACTTTTAATTCGTGTGCTTTGGCAGACACCTCAGCTGTAGGTAATTTCATTTTCTTAGGCGATAAACAAATCCAGTCCCAAGTACCGGTTAATGGATATGCACCAGATGTTTCTATATGCACCTGCAAGCCTTTCTCTTTTAATTGTGTTGTAAGCGCAGTCATATCCCAAGTTAAAGGCTCACCTCCAGTAACTACAATCGTTTTACTGTGAAGCGCTGCTTTTTCAACAATTTTAGAAGTTTCTGTTGGCGGATGCAGTTCTGCATCCCAGCTTTCTTTTACATCACACCAATGGCATCCAACGTCGCAACCACCTACTCTAATAAAATATGCGGCTGTTCCTTTGTAAAACCCCTCACCCTGGATCGTGTAAAACTCTTCCATTAAAGGCAACATTTCACCTTTGTCTACCAACTCTTGAATCTCTTTCTTC
Organism: Formosa bonchosmolovskayae; assembly: GCF_051016085.1. Lineage (GTDB taxonomy): Bacteria > Bacteroidota > Bacteroidia > Flavobacteriales > Flavobacteriaceae > Formosa. The sequence goes on along the minus strand of NZ_CP174605.1, from coordinate 2,062,659 downwards.
ATAACGTGCAAAGATAGTTTACAGATTTTTGTCTACATATAAAATGTTGAAAAGATTTGAAGTCTATTGCTTCAAGATTAGTATTTTTATAAAAAAATTAAGAAACATGACCAATAACGATGCTTTTTTAAATGAGATAATTGAAGGAAATACGTGTAAAGGCGAATTTATAACTATGGGTTCTGCCATGTTGGACGAAACTCCTATAAAAAATGCTTTCGTAAATATCCCTTTAAAAACATTAAACAGACATGGCTTAATTGCCGGTGCAACAGGAACAGGAAAAACAAAAACCTTGCAAGTCATGGCAGAAAACCTTTCCGAAAAAGGCATCCCTGTCTTACTTATGGATATAAAAGGAGACTTAAGTGGTTTAGCACAGTCTGGTGTTACCAACGAGTTTATTGAAAAACGTCATGAAAAAATTGGTTTACCCTACAACTCTAAAGGATTCCCTGTAGATGTGCTTTCGCTTTCAAACCAAGACGGCGTGCGTTTACGTGCTACCGTAAGTGAATTTGGTCCTATTTTATTATCACGAATTTTAGATCTAACAGACACGCAGTCAGGAATTGTATCGGTTATATTTAAATATTGCGACGATAATAAATTACCCTTATTAGATTTAAAAGACTTTAAAAAAATCCTGCAATACGCAACTCAGGAAGGGAAAGAAGAATTTCAAGAAGCCTACGGAAGAATCTCTACATCGTCTACCGGTGCGATATTAAGAAAAGTAGTAGAATTAGAACAGCAAGGGGCCGATCTTTTCTTTGGCGAAACCTCTTTCGATGTTCAAGATTTAACACGAATAGATCAAGATGGTCGTGGTTATATAAATATATTACGATTAACAGATATTCAAGATAGGCCAAAACTATTCTCGACTTTTATGCTGAGTTTACTTGCCGAAATCTACACAACCTTTCCAGAACAAGGTGATAGTGGCCGACCGGAATTAATTATTTTTATAGATGAAGCACATCTTATTTTTAACGAAGCTTCCAAAGCCCTTTTAAATCAGATTGAAAGTATTGTAAAACTTATAAGAAGTAAAGGCGTTGGGTTATACTTTGTAACTCAAAATCCTACCGATGTGCCAGAAGCTGTTTTAGGCCAATTGGGTTTAAAAATTCAGCATGCGCTCCGTGCCTTTACTGCCAAAGATAGAAAAGCGATAAAACTAACGGCTCAAAATTATCCCGTTTCCGATTATTACAACACCGAAGATATTTTAACCTCTTTAGGAACTGGAGAAGCGTTAGTCTCTGCTTTAGATGAAAAAGGACGTCCAACCCCATTGGCAGCAACCATGATGCGTGCTCCTATGAGTAGAATGGATGTATTAACAGACACGGAGTTATCTTCATTAATTTCTGAATCTAAATTGGTTAAAAAATACAACGAAACCATAGATAGAGAAAGTGCCTACGAAATCTTAACTAAAAAAATAGAACGTGCAGAAGCAGAGGTTATACACCAGAAACAAAGCACAAAAAAAACAGCTACACGCAGACAAAGTACAGCCATGAACCCTATTATAAAAGTACTCACAAGTGCTACTTTTATTAGAAGTGTCTTTGGTATTTTAAACAAAGTGATGAAAAAATAATTACTTTCGTAGCCTCTAAAAAATTATAAAACAAGATTATCTTAAAATGAAAAAAACCATATTAAGTCTGGCTGTATTAGCCATTACATGCTTTAGTTGTTCTACAAAAAACGATAGCTTTACTATTACAAAGGACAGCATTGGGGAACTTACTAAAGACACTCAATTAAAAGATTTAGAAACCGTATTTAAAAACGATTCTATTGTAAAATATGTGCCTGGAGGCGAGTTTACTGTTAGTATTAATGAAATTGAAATCTTTGAAAAAGGAGGTTCGAAGCTCTTAACTTTATCGCCAACTCAAGTAATGGATTCTACATCTGTGATTAAAACGGTTCAAGTTTTCGATTCTCGATACAAATCAGATAAGGGGATTTCTACGCTTAGCACTTTTAAAGACATTCAGGATAATTATAAAATTTCAAGTATTGACAACCTAATTAATTCTGTTATCGTTTCTGTAAACGAGTTAAACGCTTCGTTTACTATCGATAAAAAGGAATTACCGTCCAATTTAAGATTCGATATGTCTTTACATATTGAAGCCTCACAAATTCCTGACACTGCTAAAATTAAATACTTTTTTCTAAACTGGTAAGCTATAACCTATGAATTCATTTGTCTCACGACTCCTTATTGTAATTGCACGAAAAAAACTAGAGACAAATGAAACTGCAAATCCTGCAAGTTTAAAACAACTTCTGCCCGTAGTAAGAACGCTTCATATAGAGCTTCGTCATGCGATTAAAGAAATTATTTTTATTGCTATTGGAGTAGTTTCGGCGGGTTTCGGACTTAAAGGCTTTTTACTGCCAAATCGATTTATCGATGGAGGCGCCACTGGTATTTCTCTATTATTAGAAAACTTAACAAATATCTCATTAGGTTACCTATTGCTAATTGTGAATTTGCCATTTTTAATTTTAGGCGCAAAAACATTCAGTGTAAAATTTGCTATAAAAAGTATTATCGCTATTTCATTTTTAGCCTTTGTGGTTCATAATGTAGATTATCCAACCATAACAGACGACAAATTATTAATCTCGGTTTTTGGAGGATTCTTTCTCGGACTAGGAATTGGAATGACTATGAGAGGTGGTGCAGTAATTGATGGTACAGAAGTTTTAGCCCTATTTATTGGTCGTAAATTTTCTATGACTGTTGGCGATGTATTACTTTTAATAAACATTGTTATTTTCTCTTTCGGAGCTTATATTCTATCTATAGAAACAGCTTTATATGCGATCTTAACTTATATGTCTGCTGCAAAAACAGTCGACTTTGTTATTGATGGTGTCGAGGAATATGTAGGTGTGACTATAATTTCTAATAAACACGAAGACATTAGAATTATGGTTACAGAAGAGTTAAGACGTGCCTGCACTATTTACGCCGGAAAAGGTGGTTATAACCAAGAAGGTGGTGCACAAGAAAAAGATATTATATACACCATAGTAACACGACTAGAATTAGCTAATTTAGAAACAGAAATTGCTAAAATTGATAAAAATGCGTTTATTATCATGGGAGTCGTAAAGGATTTAAAAGGTGGTATGATTAAGAAAAAACCTTTAAAATAATGACTCATGAAAAAGTACACGCTTATTACCAATCCATTTAGTATACCAACAACAGACGGAAAATCGATAAAAGAACATTTTGGAAATGCTACTACTGGCGATTCTAATATAAGTATTGCACATATGGTTGCTCCTCCCGGATGGCATGAACCTTTTCAAACTCCAGAATTTGACGAATTTACATTTATTATAAAAGGTAAAAAACAATTTATTATTGAAGACGACGTTGTGATTTTAGAAGCTGGTCAATCCATTAAGATTGAAAAAAACACGCGCGTACAATATTCAAATCCGTTTGAAAATCCATGTGAATATATTGCAATTTGTACGCCTGCATTTTCTATGGACGCCGTAAACCGGGAAGCGCAATGAAAACCCTTTTAATTAAATCTGTCGGCAATTACATTAACTTACTTAGCTATTTGTCTAAACCCTATGCGGCTAACAAAGCGCTAAACTTATTTACCAAACCTAGAAAAGGTCGTATACAAAAGTGGCAAGTCGATTTTTTAGAAACAGCCTTTAACGAAGAGCTTCTATATAACAACCAACGGATCATGACCTATCGTTGGTTAGGTAAGAAAGGGACTGTTTTATTGGCTCATGGCTGGGAAAGTAATTCTTACCGATGGAAACCTTTAGTACCAGAATTAATAAAAAGAGGATACGGAGTAGTCGCTTTAGACGCTCCGGCACATGGCCGTTCGGGAAGTAAAGAATTTAACGCTCTTATTTATGCCGAATATATACATGTTGTAGCCAAACGGTTTAAACCAGAATCTATTATAGCACATTCTGTTGGAGGCATGGCTACAACGGTGTTCTTAAATAAATACCAAGTACCTAATTTAGAAAAACTTATTCTCTTGGGAGCGCCTTCAGAATTTAAAGATATTATTGGCAGATATGTAACGATGTTAGGCTATAACACACGCATATCTAAGCAGTTAAACAAAACGATACTTAAACGTTTTGGCGTTGCTCCAGAATCATTTTCTTCTGCTAAATTTTTAGAAAACAATAAAATAAAAGGACTAATTATTCACGATAAAAGTGATACCATTATTCCTTATAGCGATGCACTACTAATTAAAGATAGCTACAAAAACAGTGCATTAATTACTACAGATGGTTTAGGACATTCATTAAACGATGCATCTGTAAGAGATCATATTTACAACTTCTTAGAAGACTAAACTTATCGTATATTTGCCACATGGAAACGGAATTAAAACGCATCAATAAATATTTAAGCGAAGTAGGATATTGCTCACGTCGTGCAGCAGATAAACTTATTGAAGCTGGTCGTGTAACCATTAACGGAGTTGTGCCAGAAATGGGGACTAAAGTAAGCCCTACCGATGTGGTAGCTGTAGATGGCGAATCGGTTGTAAATACAAAAACAGAATTTGTGTATTTGGCATTTAATAAACCCGTAGGGATTGTGTGCACTACAGATACACGTGTAGAAAAAGACAATATTATTGATTACATAAATTACCCGAAACGTATTTTTCCTATTGGCCGTTTAGACAAGCCTAGTGAAGGATTAATTCTGCTTACCGACGATGGAGATATTGTAAACAAAATTCTTCGTGCAAGCAATAATCACGAAAAAGAATACATTGTAACAGTAGACAAACCCATCTCGCAAACCTTTATCGAGCGCATGTCTAATGGCGTACCAATTTTAGATCGCGTTACAAAAAAGTGTAAAGTTGAAAAATTAGGGACGTATGAGTTTAAAATTATTTTAACTCAAGGTTTAAACAGACAAATTCGTAGAATGTGTGAGTATTTAACGTACGAAGTGGAGACTTTAAAACGTGTTCGGATTATGAACATTAAATGTGATATGCCGATTGGCGAGTATCGCGATATTACTAAAGAAGAAATGAAAGAACTACAAGCTTTAATTGGGGATTCTAAAAAAACATTTTCTCCTGCTCAACCTTCTAGAAGACGGCAGTAATGACAACTAAAAAACATGATCTAAGTTTGTTGTCATTGTAAAACTAACCAGTTCACCAATTGTATTTAAATTGAGTTTTTTCTTTATATTTTTCTTATGCTGGTCTACAGTATGCTGAGAAATATTTAAGCACTTACCAATTTCTTTACTTGTTTTCCCTGTAGCAACCACTAATAAAATTTCCTTTTCCCGTTTTGTTAACCCTTCGAGTTTATTAATATTTTCTTCGATTGCGACATAACCTTCCTCCTTTTTCTTAAAATTTAAATCGGCTAAATCTATTGTCATTCGCAGTTGCAACTCGTTAAAGGGCTTTAATAAATAAGCATAAGGAACCGTTTCCTTGGCTCGATTTAATATCTCCGAGTTATCGTAGGCTGTTAAATACACCACAGGCACTTCTTTAAGTTGCATTAACTCTTCTATAATCTCGATGCCATCTTTAACATCGTTTAAATTAATGTCGCAAATTATTATATTAAAATCCTCTTTAATAAAAGCGGTTTTGGCCTCTACATAGTTGCGGGCAGAAACCACTTGGTTTTCTCCCTCTTTCTCTAAAGATTTTTTTATATCCATCGCGACAATCAACTCGTCTTCAATTAATAATATCTGTCTCATTTTAGTGCTTTTTAAATTAACAGGGTAATAGTATTACATTCTTTACACCATGCACAGTATATATTTCCATAGTGCCATTTAACTGATGTACCATCGTCTTCACTAAATCTAACCCCAAGGAGGTGTCTTTAGCATTTTCAAAATCGTATCCTACTCCATTATCGGCTATTATAATTTCTAACTGGCCATTTGATAAAGCAAAACAAATTCTTAAAACATTCTCCTCACTATATGCTTTAAAGGCATATTTATAGGTATTAGTAATTAGTTCGTTCAAGATTAAGCCCAACAAGGTTGTATTTACTTCACATTTGCAATCGGATTGTAAATCGAATTCAATTGTAAATTTCTGAGTATTTTGATCGGATAATAAACTCAAAATCTTAGCTGAAAATTCCTTTAAAAAAACAGCAATATCTATGATGCCTTTGTTGGACGTTAAATCATTCTGTATATAAGATATGGTTAAAATTCTATTTTTAGCAATATTTAAAATATCTTTTACCTCTTGTTCTTCAATATTTTTGGCTTGCATATTGAGTAAACTGGAAATAATTTGAAGATTATTTTTTACACGATGATTTAATTCTTTCATTAAAAATTCGATATTATTCTTCTGATCGACCATGACTGCATGCGACGTATTCAATTCTTCATTTTTACGTATTAAATCTTTCGTTCTTGAATTTACCAAAGCTGTTAATTTTAACTTATCTCGTTTTAACATCGAAGTTTTAAACCTATAATACCATATTCCGGAAAACAAGAACAAACCAACAAGCATTACTTTAAACCACGTTTCTAAATACCAAGGCGGCACAATTATTAAGTTTACCGTTTTATACTTTGTATTCCACACTCCGACGTCGTTAGATGCTTTTATTTTTAATGTATAGTTACCAGGATTTAAATTGGTGTAGGTAACATTGTTCTTTTTCGCTGGCGGACTCCAATCTTCATCAAAATTATCTAATTTATATTGGTATAAGCCCTTCTCAGGATTCAGATAGTTAATTGCCGAGAAATTGAATGTTAACACATTTTCTTCACTCTTAAAAACCAACGTATCTTTAAACATTTCGTTTCGTTTTATAGGCTGATTAAAGAGTTCTACAGATTCTAAGTACACATTAGGCAAATACGGATTATCTACCACCCGATTTGGATTTATAATATTAAAACCATTTATTCCTCCAAAATACAACAGCCCTTTATCATCTTTATAAAACGATTTTCCATTATACTCGTTATCCTGTAAACCGTCTTCCTTGGTGTAATTTTTAAACGATTTATCCTTGGGATTAAACACCGACAAACCAAAATTGGTACTCATCCAAATTTTATCATTATTATCGATTACAACACCATACACAAAATCGTTTGGAAATCCCTTTTGTTTAAAGTATAAGGTTGAAGTTTGCTTTGTTGTATTTATATGTGTCAGTCCAGAACTTGTACCCACCCATAAATTGCCTTGACTATCTTCCGATATTGAAAAAACACGATTATTGGTCAATTTTAAATTATCGCTTTCCTTATCTGTGTAGTGATGAAGGATGGTTTTCGATTCAATTTCATAAAGTCCGTTATCCGTTCCCAACCAAATGTGGTTTTTAGAATCGATAATTGCAGATCTTGCGCGATCGATTTGCAACCCATCAAACAAAATAGGAGTAAATGTTTCCGAAGCGATATCAAACTCATTAATTCCGCCCGACCATGTGCAAATCCAGAGTTTCTCTTTAGAAATCTGCAGAATTTTTAAGACTTCATTATCAGACAAACTATTTTCTGAATCATGATGCACCCATTGCTGAAATTTATCGTTTACAGCATCATATTTCATTAAACCGTCGGAAATACCTCCAGCCCAAAGCACGTTGTTTTCATCCTTACAAAAATCGTAAGTAATGCCTCCTTTACCCGTATCGTACAAATAATATTCCCGTGTATTCAATTTATATTTAACAGTTCCGGCATAGGTACCTAACCACAAGGTAGAATCGTTAACTTTCTGAATAGGAAACACACTTATACGCTGACTTCCATACAAATCGGGCAACTCGACTCTATAACTATCAAATTTAATCTGAAATGTATTATGATGAAATACACCTTCACCTTGCGTACCAAACCATACATTCCCTTGCTTATCTTCTAAAACTTGAGTAAATGCAACCGAAGTATAATGCTTATTCTCCTTTACATTTTCGAAGATGACGTGTTTGTACCGATCTGTTATAGCATTATATTTTAGAATGCCATTTTTAGAAATCACGTAATATTCAGAATCATTTATTTTATAAACTCTATCAACTTCAGTGGTAATAACTGTTTTACTTATACGTTCTTCTGTTTTATTATAAACCTCTAAACCATGTTCAGAACCAATATAAATCTGATTTTTACTATTTATAAAACACGAGGTGTTCTTATGTTTATAATCGGGAAAAGTAGAAATACTAAAATCGTCTAAATCTAACTGTAACATCCCAGATTCTTTTGTTGCCAACCAAATAGTACGTGTATCAAAGCTTAGAATATCTTCTACGCGATTTTCGATAGATTCATTAGGAAGATTTATGATTTTAGACGTTTTAAGAAGCCTATCGAACAGCACCATATGATTTTTCACCGAAAACAATAACAGCCGATTATTAATCTGAAAGGCACTATAAGCATTATTTAAGTCTGCGTTATCCGTTTTCGATAACAAGGAAAAGAATCTGTTTTCGGAACGTTTATACCCTTGAATCCCCTTGGAATTAGTTGCAATCCACAAGGTATCTTTTACAGACAGTAAACCCCGAATATGGTCGTCTGCAATAGTGGTACTGTCGTTGGGTTTGGACACATAACTTTTAAATTCGTAGCCGTTAAAACGGTGTAAACCATCCTCTGTTCCCACCCATAGATACCCCATATCGTCTAAAGCAAGAGCGGTTGTATTTAATTGTAAAAGCCCATGTTCTTGCCCTAAATAATTAATTTGTAACGTTTCTGAATTTTGTCCATTTACATTACTAATTCCATATAGAAGTAGCAATAGGACATATGCAATTCTCAAATGCCTGTAAGCGTTTTGGTTAGTTAGGTTACTAAAGCTAACAAAAAAAACGATACCAATAGAATGAAGACAAAAAAATAAGCATAACTACGTAGTGTAATTATGCTTATTATTATCTATTTTCAAGAATTAGCTTATGCCTTAACGCGATGTCTTTCACATGCCAATAATGTATTTTTTAACAACATAGCAATGGTCATTGGACCAACACCACCTGGCACAGGAGTGATATAACTTGCTTTTTTACTTACGTTAACAAAATCTACATCTCCAGTAATTCTGTAACCTTTTTCAGTCGTATCGTCGGCTACACGGGTAATTCCAACATCTATAATCACTACATCGTCTTTTACCATTTCTGCTTTTAAGAAATTAGGAACACCTAATGCCGAGATAATGATATCTGCCTGAGATGTAATTTGTGTGATATTTTTTGTGTGACTGTGAGTAAGTGTTACTGTTGAGTTTCCTGGAAAACCTTTTCTTCCCATTAAAATACTCATAGGACGACCAACAATATGAGAACGACCAATAACAACAGTGTGTTTTCCACTAGTTTCTACGCCGTAACGCTCTAATAATTCTAAAATTCCGAATGGAGTTGCCGGAATAAAAGTAGTCATATCTAATGCCATTTTACCGAAATTAGCAGGATGAAATCCATCTACATCCTTATCTGGATTTACAGCTAATAATACCTTTTGAGTATCGATTTGATCTGGTAAAGGCAATTGAACGATATACCCATCAATTTCTGGGTTTTCGTTAAGTTCATTAATTTTATCTAACAATTCTACTTCGCTAGTTGTACTAGACATTTTAACTAAAGTAGACTCGAAACCTACACGCTCGCAAGCACGAACTTTACTACCTACATACGTTAAACTAGCACCATCGTTACCTACAATAATAGCAGCCAAATGCGGTACTTTTTCACCTTTAGCTTTCATTTTCTTTACTTGCTCGGTGATTTCATCTTTAATATCGTTACTAACCTTTTTTCCGTCTAAAATTGTCATGTAATAGGGTATATTATTTATTAATTAGATTTTAAATCTTAACGCATGTTTTTCATGGCTTGCATCATGCGTTTTCCGCCACCACCTTGCATCATTTTCATCATTTTGCTCATTTGGTCAAACTGCTTTAACAACTGATTAACTTGTTGCACAGAGGTCCCTGAACCTTTACCAATACGTTTTTTTCTACTCGCATTAATTATAGAAGGATTTGTACGTTCCTGAACAGTCATAGAATGAATAATAGCCTCGATATGTTTAAAAGCATCATCGTCTATATCGATATCTTTCATCATTTTTCCAGCTCCAGGAATCATTCCAACAAGGTCTTTCATGTTCCCCATTTTCTTGATTTGCTGAATCTGACTTAAGAAATCGTCGAATCCGAATTGATTCTTTGCAATTTTCTTTTGAAGTTTTCTAGCTTCCTCTTCGTCAAACTGCTCTTGAGCACGTTCTACAAGAGAAACAACATCCCCCATTCCAAGAATACGGTCTGCCATACGCGAAGGATAAAAGACATCGATCGCTTCCATTTTCTCACCTGTACCAATAAACTTAATTGGTTTATCGACTACAGATTTAATAGAAATTGCAGCTCCACCTCGAGTATCCCCATCTAATTTGGTAAGGATTACCCCGTCGAAATTTAAAACATCGTTGAAAGCTTTTGCTGTATTTACAGCATCCTGCCCTGTCATAGAATCTACAACAAATAATGTTTCTTGTGGCTGAATAGCTTTATGAATTTCAGAAATTTCATTCATCATCGCCTCATCAACAGCTAAACGACCTGCGGTATCAATAATAACCACATTATACCCGTTTGCTTTTGCGTGGGCAACACCGGCTTCTGCAATGGCAACAGGATTACTATTTCCTTTATCACTAAAAACATCGACATTAATCTGACCTCCAACTACGTGTAATTGATCGATTGCTGCTGGACGATACACATCACAGGCAACCAATAAAGGTTTCTTTGTTTTTTTAGTCTTAAGGTAATTTGCTAATTTTCCTGAGAACGTTGTTTTACCTGAACCTTGCAAACCAGACATTAAAATAATGCTAGGTGTGCCAGACAAATTAATACCTTCGGCGTCTCCTCCCATTAATTCGGTTAACTCGTCTTTAACGATTTTAACCATTAATTGTCCGGGCTGTAATGCTGTTAATACATCCTGTCCAAGTGCCTTATCTTTTACTCTATTGGTAAAATCTTTAGCAATTTTAAAGTTAACATCGGCATCTAACAAAGCACGACGTACTTCTTTCAAGGTTTCTGCAACATTAACTTCCGTTATACTTCCATGTCCCTTAAGAACGTGTAACGCTTTATCTAACTTCTCACTTAAATTATTAAACATAAATTTTTATCAAATTTTAAGAAACGCAAATTTAATGATTTGATGCGTATTAATAAAGAATTGATCCATAAAAAACTAAAGCGAATATATTATGATTAAAATTCTGTTTTTTACGCTCTAGGATAAGCGCTCCAAACCACGCTAAACATGGTTTAAAATATCACTTTATAAAAAAATGGTTAAAATAATTGAGATAATATTAATTTTATGTTGATTTTTTCTTTGATATAAAATATTATTGGTTATTTTTGGTAAACCAATCTGGTTACCCAATTTGGTTACCCAGATTAAATTTTTAAATCACACAGTTAACAAGAAGATTTTAAGTGCTTTATTATTTTGAATTAGTCTTTAAAAAAAATTACGGTATTGCAATACTCGGAAATCGAACGTATTGAAATTAGAATTAGTTTGTTTAATTTGTTTGTAAAAAGGCATACTGCCAACAGCTCTATTAGCAGCGCCAGAGGGTGCTGTTAAAGAGACTGTTTTAATCGCTCTTCCTTCATACACAAAACTATGAATACGGGGCACCTCATCACAGTCTACCTTAAGAGACAATCCATAACTTTTTAAGTGTTTTCTAAAAAAATATTCTGGACCATTTTTACTGTTGCCACCGGTAAATAATAGCGTATCGATTTTAGGATACTTTTTTAAATAGCCTAATACGTCACGTAGTTCTATATTTTTCATACCTAGGTCCGAGGCATCTATTTTCTCCCGTTCGGCACTTTTTACAATATCACAAACCCCAATGCCCCTAGATTTTAAAAAATGTTTACGTTGCCATACGGCTTCATCTGTAGTTTCAAATTTTAATTGCAAATCGAAAATAGTATTCAGAATAGGCCATAGCAGTCCATCTATACTGCCGTAACAAAAATTAACATCGCCAGGTTTTAATTCGCCTATAGAAAATCTTGGTGGCGGTAACGTGCCCACTATTAACTTGGTGGCATTTTCTGGAATAAATGGTGCATAAGGATGCCGATGCTTAAACATTGTTTTTGTAGTTTTATCTAAAATTAATACTTTAAAAGAAAAACAATGGCTAGAGGAGATAAAAAAACCAAACGCGGAAAAATTAACCGAGGAACTTACGGAGTAAGACGACCAAGAATTAAGAAAAAAGTACGCACAGAAGATAAAATTAACATTGACAAAGATGCCACAGTAAAGCGTTAATTACTGCTTTACTTGTTCTCCAAAGCGTTTTCCAAATTTGTAAGCGATAAAAATGGTCGCCACAATTATAGCAATTGTGCTAAAAACATACAGCGAATATAGTAAAACATCGTCTTTAGAATTAAAACAAAACTCTGAAGACAAACACGCTTCTAACTTTTTCTTAGAGCCTATCGTTAGTGATATACTTGCTAAAAATGTGACCAAAATTACCGACACTATATATTTTGCAGTCGATTTCTTTGCGGTTTTACCCGTTGGTTTAAATGCTTTACGTTGTTCTTCAGATCGTTTATTATCTTGTAAAGACCAACTCTGTTTCGGTTGAGAATTGCTCATCGTATCTGTAGTTTTCGTAGTTAAAACCTTTTAAATCTTCAAGGGTTTCTGCATTGGTATCAATAATATAACGTGCCATTAAACCTCTAGCTAATTTCGCATAGGTTGCAATCATTTTATATTCTCCATTTTTAAAATTTTTAAAAGTTGCCGTAATAACAGGAACTTTTAAAGATTTTACATCTACCGCTTTAAAATACTCATTACTCGCTAAGTTTAAAAACAATTCACCGTCTTTCAAATCTTCATTCAAAGCGTTAACTATAGCTTTTTTCCAGAATTCGTATAAATTCTTTTTGGTACCAACAGGTAATTTGGTCCCCATTTCTAAACGGTATGCTTGAATTAAATCGAAAGGTTTTAAAACCCCATATAATCCTGATATGATTCGAACCGTGTTTTGAAGTTTTTCTAATTTAGCTTCAGGAATAGTATAAGCGTCGAACCCTCGATACACGTCGCCACTAAACGCATAAATGGCTTGTCTGGCGTTATCGGCTGTAAACGGTAATTCCCACTCCTGATTTCTCTGATAGTTTAACTGACCTAAATTATCAGAAATTTTCATTAGTTCAGATAACTCTTTAGCCAACTTCTTTTTTACAACCTTGTTTAAACGTTCTGCTTCTTTTAAAAAGATGCCTTCTGTAGACACATCGGTTGGTAATTTACTTTCGAAATCTAAAGACTTGGCTGGAGATATTACTAATTTCATGGATATGGGATATTATAATGCAACGTTTTAATTAATCTTAACTTTAAGATTATTCAAATTTACAATTCTAACTATTCAACAATCATAGATAATTACTGTTATTTCTTATTTAACAATAACCTTTTTTTATATCTATTCGGAATCTTGATGCTTCACATAATGTTGCCATTTCTCGATACACTGTTGCATATCTTCTGGAATCTCTGTATTAAAGCGCATAAACTCTTTAGTTCTAGGATGCTCGAATCCTAGGGTCTTCGCATGCAGCGCTTGTCTTGGTAAAATTTTAAAACAATTATCTACAAACTGTTTGTATTTAGTAAAAGTCGTTCCCTTTAAAATCTTCTCACCACCATAACGCTCATCATTAAATAAGGTATGTCCAATGTGTTTCATATGTACACGGATTTGGTGTGTGCGTCCTGTTTCTAATTTACAAGATACCAAAGTCACATATCCTAAACGCTCTAACACTCTATAATGTGTTACGGCTGGTTTTCCTTTATCTGCATCGTCTCCAAAAAATACAGTGTTTTGAAGTCTATTTTTAGGATGGCGACCAATATTACCTTCTACAGTACCTTCTTCGTCTTCTACATTCCCCCAAACAATAGCTACATATTCACGTTCGGAAGTCTTTTCGGCAAATTGTAATGACAGATAAGCCATAGCTTCTTCTGTCTTCGCAACCACCAACAATCCGCTTGTATCTTTATCTATTCTATGCACCAAACCTGGACGTCCAGAAGAATTTTCTGGAAGATTATCAAAATGATAAATTAAGGCATTTATTAAGGTCCCAGAATAATTTCCGTGACCCGGATGAACAACCATTCCCGCTGGTTTATTTACCACCAACAAATCGTCGTCTTCGTAAACAATATCAATTGGAATGTTTTCACCTACAAGTAAATTCTCGTATGGTGGATGGGCAAAAAGCACTTTTATAACATCGTTACCTTTTACTTTATAATTAGATTTAACAGCAACGCCGTTAACAAAAATATTTCCAGATTTTGCTGCCGCCTGAATTTTACTTCGGGTGGCGTTTTCAACAAAATTCATTAAATATTTATCTATTCGAAGTGGCGACTGGCCTTTTTCTGCTGTAAACGCATAATGTTCGTAAAGCTCGTCTTCTGCCTCTTCGTTTTGTGGTGTGTAATCACTCATAATTTAATTTGGTCTATTACCGTTTCCTAACACTAAATCTATTTTAGAGGTTTTAGGTAACATATCGCCTGGCTTTATTTCTTCTCCGTCGTGAGACACTTCTAAAACCATATCTTTTCCAATATTGTCTACATACCTAATGGTTCCCACTTGAAAACCTAAGGCTTCTAAAGTTGGTTTTGCCTGACGGAATGTGCGATCTGTTAATTCTGGCACTAACACTTTTCTATATCCCGACGGGTTAAGTGTAATGTATATTTTTCTATTTTCTTTAACCTTAAATCCTGCTTTAGGATCTTGCTCTATAACAGCAAATTTTGGATAGTCTGGATTGTAATTTGCAGAATCCTGAATCTCCATAACTAAACTGTTTTCTTCTAAAGCAGCTTTTGCCACAGAAATTGAATTTCCCGTTAAATCCGGAACTGTTTCAAATTCTCCATGGTTAGTGGTACTGTCTAACCATTTCAACATTAAATAACTAATCACAAAAATAGCGACTACTGCCAAGAGTAAATTCAGGAAAAAAGTTTTACTCGTAAGAAATTTTATTAAGCTCATGAAATAGAATTTGATTGGCAAAGATATAAAAACCGTTCTGTTTTTACTTTTGATTAATAAATGATATTTTAGCTAAACGATTATTTCTTTTAATTGTTATGATTATGAAAAAAAATATTGCCATCGTAATGGGTGGTTATTCTAGCGAATATGAAATCTCTTTAAACAGCGGGAACGTTGTTTATCAATCACTTGACGCATCTAAATATAACGCATATAAAGTCCATATTTTTAAAGACAAGTGGGTATATGTAAATGATGACAATGAAGAATTTTCTATCGATAAAAATGATTTTTCGGTAACTATTAACGCTCAAAAAATCACATTCGACTGTGTTTTTAATGCGATTCATGGATCGCCTGGCGAAGACGGGTACCTACAAGGGTATTTTAAACTTATACATATGCCACAAACCAGTTGCGATATGTATCAGGCTGCGGTGACTTATAATAAACGCGATTGCCTTAGTATTTTAAAGCCTTATGGTATAAAAACTGCAGAGGCATACTATCTTAATTTAGGAGATGCAATAAACGAAGACGCTATAATTCAAAAAGTAGGTTTACCATGTTTTGTTAAAGCTAATAAAGCAGGAAGTAGTTTTGGGGTCTCTAAAGCGTATAAAAAAGAAGATTTAAAAGCAGCTATTGATGTAGCCTTTAAAGAAGATGATGAAATTATAATTGAATCGTTTTTAGATGGTGTCGAAGTTTCTGTAGGCGTGATTACCTATAACGGAGAAGTAAAAGTTTTACCCATTACAGAAATTGTAAGTGAGAATGATTTTTTCGATTATAAAGCCAAATATTTAGGACAATCTCAGGAAATTACGCCTGCACGATTAACTCCTGAGCAAGAAGAAAAAGTAAACACGCTAGCCCAAAAAGTATACACTGTTTTAAAAATGAAAGGATTTTCTAGAAGTGAGTTTATCTTTAAGGATGGAGAACCTCATTTATTAGAAATTAATACCGTTCCAGGAATGACTAAAGAAAGTATCTTACCGCAACAAGCCGCTGTGGCAGGGATCTCTTTATCGGATTTATTTGGAAGTGCCATTGAGGATGCTTTAAAATAAAAAATCGTAAATTCACACAAACACCTAATTTATCATCTATGAAACGTGCCATTTTCCCAGGATCTTTCGACCCTTTAACCTTAGGACATTACGATATTATTACTCGTGGTGTAAAAGTGTTTGATGAAATAATTATTGCTATCGGAATTAATTCTGATAAAAAATATATGTTCTCTTTAGAAGAACGTCTGCAATTCATTAAAGACACGTTTAAAGACGAACCTAAAGTAAAAGTAACAACCTACTCAGGTCTTACAGTAGATTTTTGTATAAAAATGGATGTCGAATTTATATTAAGAGGACTTAGAAATCCAGCCGATTTTGAATTCGAGAAAGCCATTGCACAAACCAATAGAAAACTTTCGGAAATAGAAACAGTATTCCTCCTAACCTCATCTAAAACCTCTTTTATCAGTTCTAGCATTGTTAGAGATGTAATACGGCATAACGGAGATTATACACTCCTTGTACCGGATAGTGTAAGAGTAAAAAAAGCGCCATAATTGGCGCTTTTTTTATTAAAATTTATATTCCGAAAGTGGTTTAGGAAAATCCTCTGGATTCGCCGCTAAGTGATATCTCGGATCGTGAACATCTTCAATAATAACATCCTTAAACTTAGGATTGGCTTTGTACATTAAAATTTTACAATCTTCACTTAAATGTTTTAATTTAATAGATTTTCCTGCTTCTTCATATTTATTTACAATAACAGTAATAGCTTCTACAGCAGAATGATCACTAATTCGAGACTCTACAAAATCGATATAAACTTCGTCTGGGTCGTTTTTAATATCAAACTTCTCGTTAAAGGCTGTTATAGAACCAAAAAATAGTGGGCCCCAGATTTCGTATGTTTTAATTTTTCCGTCTTCAGTAAAACGTTTTCTAGCTCTAATCTTTTTCGCATTTTCCCATGCAAAAGCAAGTGCAGAAATTATGACCCCAACAAATACCGCAATTGCTAAATCGAAAAATACGGTTACCACAGAAACGATAACAAGCACAACGGCATCAGAAACTGGAATCTTTTTCATAATTCGTAAACTAGACCAAGCAAAAGTTTCAATAACCATCATAAACATTACACCCACAAGAGCTGCAATGGGTACTTGCTCGATATATTTATCTGCAAATAAAATAAAGGTAAGTAGTGTGATGGCCATCATTACACCAGACAAGCGTCCTCTACCTCCAGCATTAATATTAATTACAGTTTGTCCAATCATACCACAACCTCCGGTTCCTCCAAGTATTCCACTTAGCATGTTTCCGGCTCCTTGTGCTACACATTCTCTGTTTCCATCGCCTCGCGAATCGGTTAATTCGTCTACAAGATTCATCGTCATTAACGTTTCTATTAATCCTACAGAAGCCGCTAAGAATGCATATGGCGCAATAAATTTTAAAGTATCTAAATTAAATGGTAAATGACTCCAAAGTTCTCCGAGGTTAAGTTTGCTAGACAATTCATCGAAACCGTTTAATCCAGCACCTCCTCCATCTCTAATAAAGTCCCCTACATTAATAGAATTAAGTCCTCCGAAAATAGAAATTAAAGTCACGATTAAAATAGCTGTTAAAGCGGCAGGCACCTTTTTGGTTAACTTAGGTAATCCCCAAATAATAAACATGGTTAATAAAACTAAGCCAATCATAATGTAAAGCTTATTGCCTTCCATAGTCACTTTTACAACTCCGTTATCCTTTACAGTATAAAAACCATTGTCCTGAACATTAAATACAACTTTCTTGGTATTGACATCGAAAACTTGATTATCGGACATGATAAACACTTCTTCTCCTGTGGCAATATTGTTAATAGATTGACCATCTATAGAGAACAATTGACTACCAGAAATTAAATCGGTAACGACATTATCGTTCACATTATATACCAATTCTTTACTCTCGGTTTTTCGCATATTTTGTCCGAAAACATCTTTTGTATTCTCTTTAAACATCCCCAATTGTGCCATAAAAATAACGATGGCCAAACCGTTAACAAACCCTAGCATTACGGGATGCGGAATTAAACGCACAAATTTTCCAAGTTTAAAAATTCCTGATAATATCTGAATAACTCCCATTAACACAACAGCGGCCAGCAAATAGAAGTATCCCATATTTTCTACGGGCGTATCAAACAAGAGGCCTTTAGCATGTCCCTCCTGAATCATATGCACAAAAATAACAGCAACTGCTCCGGCTGCACCAGAAATTAAACCAGGTCGCCCACCAAAAAGTGCAGAAACTATTCCTATTATAAAGGCACCAAAAAGGGCTACAATTGGACTAATTTGAGCAACAAAGGCGAAGGCCACAACCTCAGGAATCATGGCTAACGACACCGTTATACCTGCCAACACATCATCCTTGGCATTTGGCGTTATTTTTCTTATAAAATCTGTCATGTTTCTATTTTTTAAAGGCGCAAAAGTACAGTTAAAATAAGTATACGCAAGTTCTTGCAATGATAATTTCATTAAGTTTGGCGCAAAACTATTAAGAATGAAATATTTCGCTTACGCTTTCCTTACCCTTCTACTAACGAATACATTACATGCGCAAACCCAAAACAACTTCCTGACACATTTCGAAAAAAGTAATGGTTTAGAAACCGCTACCTACGATGAAGTTATTCAATTTTATAAAAATTTAGCCACAACTTATCCTCATATTTCTATAGAAACTATGGGCAAAACGGACTCAGGACAGCCGTTACATATGGTGACTTTAAACTCTGATGCCAATTTTAATTTTTCTGAAATTCGAAAAGAGAAACGCATTCTACTCGTTAATAACGGTATTCATCCTGGAGAAAGCGACGGTATAGACGCCACAATGATGCTGTATCGCGATATTGTTCAAGGCAAAGTAAACATGCCAAAACATACAGTCTTAGTTACTATTCCAGTGTATAACATTGGCGGAAGCTTAAATCGAAATTCGACAACAAGAACCAACCAAAACGGACCCGAAGCCTATGGTTTTAGAGGAAATGCCCGGAATTATGATTTGAATCGCGATTTTATCAAAAGTGACACTAAAAACGCAAAAGCTTTCGCTGAAATTTTTCACACGGTTCAGCCTGATGTGTTTATAGATAATCACGTAAGTAATGGTGCCGATTATCAATATACCTTAACACATTTATTTACGCAACACAACAAACTTGGTGGTCATTTAGGGAACTATTTACATACTAAAATGATGCCTGAACTGGAACAAAATTTAGCATCGAAAGATTGGGACATCACCCCGTATGTGAATGTTTTTAATCAAGTTCCAGAGGTTGGTTTTAGTCAGTTTATAGATAATCCAAGATACTCGACAGGTTACACCTCTCTGTTTAATACATTAGGTATGATGGTAGAAACCCATATGCTTAAGCCCTACAAACCGAGAGTTGAAGGGACTTACGAACTCATGAAAAGCATGATTGAACTCATTGAAAAAGATTACAAAATTATTAAAACCTTGAGAGCAGAAGCAAACCAAGCGTTCTTAGAAGCTGAAACTTACGATTTAAATTGGACGATAGACACCACTAAATTCTCGACCTTACAATTTAAAGGATTCGAAGGCGAATATATAAGCAGTGCGGTTACGGGATTAAAACGTTTAAAATACGACCGTTCTAAACCTTTTACTAAAGCAGTTAAATATCAGAACTACTTTAAGCCCACAACTAAAGTCTCCATCCCAAAAGCTTATATAATTCCGCAAGGTTGGTATTCGATTATTGAATTGCTGAAATTAAATCAGGTAGAGATGACGCCATTACAAGCAGACCAAACATTTACAGTTGAAACTTATCATATTACAGATTTCGACACTAAAAAAGAGGCTTACGAGGGGCACTATTTACACTCCAATACAACGGTGACTTCAACAACAGAAACTTTACAATTTAGAGCAGGCGATTATTATATTGAAACCCGCCAGCCCGCAATTCGTTATCTTTTAGAAACTCTAGAACCTCAAGCTGTAGACTCTTTCTTTAACTGGAATTTCTTCGACACCATTCTTCAACAAAAAGAAGGATTTTCGCCTTACGTTTGGGAAGATTTAGCTTTAGAACTTCTAAACCGCAATGCAGAGCTTAAACAGGAATTTGAAACTAAAAAACAATCAGATAAAGCCTTTTCCGAAAACTGGTATGCCCAACTAGATTGGATACATCAGCACAGTAACTATTATGAAAAAGCACATAAACGTTACCCTATTTTTAGGGTCAATTAAAAACAGTTATTTATAAAAAATTCCATTTAAAAACCTTTTATTACGTGAAAATACATAGAAAGAAAAAGATAATTAAATATCTGAATATACTAGACCAACCTATTAAATTCAATCCATTTGTGTTTAGTTGGTCGTTTTTACTTTGGGCGGTGTTAGGGCTTATTGGTGGTATTACCGCAGGAATTTATTGGATTGTTTTAGAGTTCTTGACGCATCAGGTTGCCTTTTTTGAAGGTTGGCAAGTTATTCCTGTTATGTCCATTGGCGGTCTTTTGGCAGGATTAGTTATTCATTTTATTGGAGACCCAGGAGAAATTCAACTTATTGTAAACAACATTCGTTTTAATAAAGGAAAATTAAATCCAAAGAATAATCCCTCGATGATTTTATCGTCATTCTTTTGTATTGCCTCTGGCGGAAGCTTAGGCCCAGAAGCACCATTGGTGCAAGTAACCGGTTCTATAGGTACTTGGCTTGGAAAAATATTTCGACTAAAAGGAGAAGCCCTACGTTCCTTGAGTATTGCAGGAATGGCATCTGGGTTTACAGCATTATTTGGAGCACCTCTTGGTGGTAGTTTATTTGCACTAGAAATTTTACATTACAAACATGCTGTAGAGTATTACCGCGCAATTATTCCCGCACTTGTTGCTAGTAGTTTTAGTTATATCGTGTTTGCTTTAATTGTTCATCTTGGCCTGGGTCCTACTTGGAATTTGTCCGCTTACGAGTATTCTGGGATTTTCGATTTTGGTTATGCCGTCTTATTTGCAATTATAGCAACAGCTATTGGATGGACTTTTATTTATTGTGTAAAATTCTTTAAAATAGTGTTCGAAAAACGACCAATTCCTATTTACATAAAAACATTAATTGGCGGATTACTTTTGGGTGTAATTGCCTATTACATTCCAATTACTCGCTATTTTGGTCACCACGAAATTAACGAGCTTATAACCGAGCAATTTCCTTTAAAATTACTATTCGTTATATTAATTTTTAAAATCATTGCAATTGCCATAACTGTCACTTCGGGATGGCGTGGAGGTTTTATTATTCCCTTATTTTTTGTAGGCACCACTTTAGGTTTAATTATTCATCATTTTATACCATCGGTAAGTTTAACCTTAACTATTGTAAGCTGTATGGCTGCGATAAATGCATGTGTAACACGAACTCCAATGAGCACCACAATTTTACTAACAACCCTTACTGGATTTGGACATTTAATTCCTATTTTATTTGCGAGTTTAACCGGATATTTTCTAGCACCAAAAATTCCATTTATAAGCGCACAAAAGCATCAGGATTAAGACATTAAAATAATTATAAAAAAAAGTCTCGTAGTGTAAATCATAATTAAAAATAATATACATTTGATTCAAATTTATATCGCTATGCAGCGCTTTCGATGAACAAGTATATTGTTGTCAATCAACCTGAAAAATGGAATTTTTCGATTGAGAATATTAAAGTAATATCTTCACAAGAGTACCTTACTAACCCAGAATTTTCGCTACTAAAAAAAGCTAGGATTTTTAACTTATGTAAAGATTACTCTTACCAATCTAAAGGCTATTATGTTTCGCTTTTAGCAGAGGCACGTGGACATTTACCAATCCCGACGGTTAAAAATATTGTCGATTTAAAAGCTTTAAAACTGGTACGTATTGTTTCAGACGAATTTGACGATACCATACAACAAAGTTTAAAAAACATAAAATCGCAAGAATTTACCTTGAGTATTTATTTCGGACAGAATGTGGCTCAAAAATATAAAGAGTTAAGCTTGTTGTTTTACAAACATTTTCAGGTACCATTTTTACGGGTTAAATTTAATCATACTACCAAGTGGAACATTCAGAGTATTAAAGCGATTTCGGAATCTGAAATTCCTGTGGAGCACTTAGATAGTGTTCAGGAGTTTGCGAATCAGTATTTTTCGAAAAAACGTTACGATATTCCGAAGTTAAACAAAAGTGATTTCGATTTGGCTATTTTAGTAAACCCGAAAGACCCAGCGCCACCGAGTAATGCCAAGGCCTTAAAAAAGTTTATCGATTTAGCTGAAAAAATGAATATTTATGCCGAAATCATCGAGCCTAAAGATTTGTCGCGCCTATCGTCTTTTGATGCTTTATTTATTCGTCAAAGTACCGAAGTGAATAACGAAGCCTATGCCTTTGCTCGAAAAGCTCAAAAAGAAGGAATCGCTATTATAGATTATCCAGATGCTATCTTAAAATGTTGCAATAAAGTGTATATGGCCGAAGCTTTACAGAATGCAAATATAGACACGCCAAAAACCATCATTGTACATAAAGACAACAAAAACCAAGTGTTAGAAAGTGTAGGATTGCCGTGTGTATTAAAAGCACCGGACTCCACATTCTCCTTTGGGGTAAAAAAAGCTAAAACCGAAGCCGAGTATAAGACGTTAGTTTCTGAAATGCTAAAGGAATCCGACCTTATTATTGCACAAGAATTCTGTCCGTCCGATTACGATTGGCGTATTGGAATTTTAGACGACAAGCCTTTTTATGCCTGTAAGTATTATATGGCAAAAGGCCATTGGCAGATTTATAACTGGAATGCCAAAAAGAAAGACGACCAAGATGGCGATGCCGATTGCTTACCTATTGAACAAGTGCCTAAAAACGTATTAAGAATGGCAATAAAATCGGCTAAACTTATGGGTAAAGGCTTATATGGCATAGACATAAAAGTGGTAAATAACCAACCTATGGTTATAGAAATTAACGACAACCCAAATATCGATTTTGGTGTAGAAGACGCGTATTATGGCGATTTGGTTTACACCGAAATTCTTTCAGCATTAAAAAAACGTTTAGATTAAAATGAATAAAAAATATCATCTTTTTGATGTTTACGGAATTGAACTAGAATATATGCTAGTACATCAATCCGATTTAAAAATTGCTCCGATTGTTGATACCCTTTTAACTAAAAAGAAAGGCAAATTAACTTCGGATATTGTGAATGGAAAAATTGCATGGAGCAACGAATTGGTTGCGCATGTGGTAGAGCTTAAAACCAACGGACCTACAAAAGATTTAAATGGTTTAGCTTCGCTATTTCATGAAAATATTAAGGAAATTAATGCCATTTTAAAACCGTTACAAACCAAATTATTACCAACGGCGGCACATCCTTTTATGAATCCGAAAACAGACACAGAACTTTGGAAACACAGTTATAGTGAAGTTTACGAATTATACAACCGTATTTTTAATTGTAAAAATCATGGATGGAGTAATGTGCAAAGTGTACACATAAACTTGCCGTTTTTTGATGATAAAGAGTTTGAAAAATTACACGCTGCCATACGTATTGTATTACCTTTAATTCCTGGGTTAAGCGCGAGCTCTCCTGTTTTAGAAGGTAAATTAACCGGTTTTAAAGATACCCGCTTGGAATATTACAAAACAAACCAGAAGGAGATTCCTGAAATGGCAGGCCTTGTTATTCCGGAACGTGTATTTACCAAACTCGATTATTATGCTACCATTTTTGAACCAATAAAAAAGGCTATAAAACCGTTTGATACACAAAACGTTTTAGATCACCACTTTTTAAACTCTCGTGGTGCCATTGCACGCTTCGACAGAAATGCCATAGAAATTAGATTAGTAGATATTCAAGAATGCCCTAAAGCAGATATTGCTATTTGTGCGTTAATTATTGCGACTTTAAAATTATTAGTCAACAAAAAATTATCGTCTTTAGCGACTCAAAAACGTTGGGTAAAGGAAGATTTATTTGTGATTTTGGATGATGCCATTACACATGGAGAAACATCGGTAATTAAAAATTTAGATTATTTAAATGTGTTTGATATCGAGGATGAAACGACCATACAAAATGTTTGGAAACACCTGTATGCACTGGCTAAACCAAATATTCATAAATCGCATTATCAAGCCATAGAAACTATTTTAAATGAAGGCACTTTAGCAACACGAATTGAACGCGCTTTAAAAAATGATTGTTCTCAAGAGCAAATTTTAGGCGTTTACGAATCTTTGGCAGATTGTTTAGAGAACAATACGCAATTTATATCATGAAACTCCTTTTAACTTGCGAGCATGGCGGACATACAATTCCTAAAATGTTTGCAGATATGTTTAAAGATAATAAAACCACGTTGCAGTCGCATCGTGGTTTTGATATTGGTGCTTTAGATGTTTTTAACTATTTAAAACCACTTTCAGATTATTCTAATTTTAGCACAACTAGCCGTTTGTTAATCGAATTAAACAGATCGATACATCATAGACATCTATTTTCGGAATTTTCTAAATCGCTTTCTCCATTGCATAAAGAGCGATTAATTGAACGGTATTATAAAGTATATAGAAATTCTGTGGTACAATATATATCGGAAAACATAAACAAAGGAGACGTTATACTGCACGTATCGGTGCATAGTTTCACACCTGTTTTAAACGATATAACACGACATTGTGATATTGGATTATTGTATGATCCTATAAAAGCTGAAGAATCGCAATTCTGTAAGCATTTTAAATCGGAGTTACATTTAGAAAACCCAAATTTAAAAGTGCGATTTAATTATCCGTATCGGGGTACCGCAGATGGATTTACAACCCATTTACGTCGGTTATTTCCGGATAACTATATAGGAATCGAGATTGAGATTAATCAGAAATTCGCATCCAAAAACAGTATGCCTTCAAGTTTAAAACACCAAATGTATTCAGCTTTGAAAAGCAGTTTAATTAGATAAGCGGACGAATATTAGCGTAGGAATTTTCTAGAGCCTGAATGGCTTCAACTTCATTTAACCATTCAACTTTAGTAATCCCTTCGTTAAGTTGTGGCCACAGGTTTCCTTTAAATTCTGTAGACATTTCGAACCAATGTGTAACTTTTATTTTATACTTCCCATTACGCTTAAAAATATGGTAAGTAGTATGTAAAGGTTTCGTAATTTTTAAACCAGTAACACCTGTTTCCTCCTCTACTTCTCGCAAAGCGGTTTCCTCGATGGTTTCTTTAGCCTCAGCTTTTCCTTTAGGCAAGTCCCATTTGTCGTTTCTATAAATAAATAAAATGTTACCTTCTTTATTGTATACTTTCCCGCCACCCGCAACGACATTAGGCAACTTCTTTAAAAATTTCTTAAGAAGTTTATCAGGATTCTTATGAATTAATCTTACCTCGTTTAAAGACGTATTGTTTAATTCTTTTATAACTTTGCCAATATGAACGGTATCTAATAAGTAATTCTTAAAATGTGTTTCTTTCTCAACCAAGGTGGTTAAAACGATTGGCTTCTCGTTGACAAAAATTTTATACATGGTAAAATTATCCTATATTATTTGCAGTAAAAGTATAATTTTTTAAAGCAAACCTATTAACTTTAAAAAAATAATTTTAATACACAAGAACTATTATTTTAATTAATGTGTAATTTTGTATCTATGATTTTTAACAAACATACCGCTCGAAAAACTGCTGAGGTTTTACTGCAAGTAAATGCAATAAAACTTAGCCCTAGTGCTCCTTTTACGTGGGCCTCTGGATGGAAGTCTCCTATTTATTGTGATAATAGGATTATATTGTCGTTTCCACCAATTAGAAATTACATACGTGAAACTATGGCTAAAGATATTGAAAAGCAATATGGCAAACCCGATGTTATTGCAGGAGTTGCTACTGGTGCTATTGGTATTGGAATGCTTGTTGCCGAATATTTAGGTCTGCCATTTATTTATGTAAGACCTGAAGCCAAAAGCCATGGTAGACAAAATCAGATTGAAGGTTTTGTTCAGAAAGGACAAAATGTTGTTGTGGTCGAGGACTTAATTAGCACAGGAAAAAGTAGTTTAAATGCTGTTAGAGCCTTAAGAGAAGCTGGGCTTAACGTAAAAGGTATGATCGCTATTTTTACTTACGGTTTTAATGTTGCTAGTGAAAATTTTGAAAAAGAAAATGTAACGCTTCAAACCTTAAGTAATTACGAAAGCTTAATAGAACAAGCTGTCGAAACCAATTATGTTTCCCAATCTGAGGTAAAAACATTAACCGACTGGAATGCGAATCCAAGCCAATGGAACGCGATTTAATTACTAGAAACAAAAAACACAATCATGAATTTAGAATCTCCAAAAGTAACTATAGATAAATCGTCTCAGGAGGTATTCGATTTTCTTTCAGATATTAAAAACTTTGAAAAGCTAATGCCTGATAACATTAGTAAGTTTGAAATATTAGACAACGACAAGTTTTTATTTGCCTTAAAAGGTATGCCTGAAATAGTACTAAAAAAGAAGGAAGTCGTTCCTCCAAATAAAATAGTTCTAGGTGCTGCAGGAGGAAAAATAGATTTTTCTTTAGTTGGTCACATTAATGAAACCACAGATGGCAAAAGTGATGTGCAACTAAAATTTGAAGGTGATTTTAATCCAATGATGGCCATGATGATTAAAGGCCCTATTTCAAAATTTATTGAAACTCTAGTCACTAAAATGCCACAAGCAGTTTAATATAATAAGGTTAATTCCTTTAAATCAAACTCTTTTATAATTTCATCCTCTAACAGCACTTTTAAATTACCAAGTTCTGTAACACCGAGGATAAATCCACCAAACATTAAACCTTCTGCATCTAAAAATGTCGAAGGTTTATTTTTTTTGAACAACACACTTTCGTACTCTGCTTTAATTTTATCGTATTGCCCAGACTCTAGCCAAGCAAAGCACTCTTTTAATTCGATAAGAATATGATGAAGCACTTCGTCTAAATGAAAAATGCGTCCTGTTTTATTTACAATAGAAGATGCCTTGGGTAAACCTTTAAAATTGGTTTGATTTACATTTACTCCAATTCCCAAAATACTATCCCTTAATCCGCTTTGCGTCACTATATTTTCGATTAACACTCCACATATTTTTTTGTTGGCTGACAATATGTCGTTAGGCCATTTAATCTGAACTTTAGGCAACATAAGCTTTTTAAAGGCCGTATATATGGCAACAGCGGTGACCATACTAATGTAAAATTGCTTCTCGACAGCTAAAAAAGAAACATCCTTAAACACACTAAACATAAGATTTTTAGCAGGTTCAGACTCCCAGACCGTTCCCATTTGGCCACGTCCCATAGTTTGAGTATTTGCAACAACAACAGTATAATCTTCCAACAATTCACAACTACTTAATTGCTTCAAATACGTATTTGTAGAATCGATGGCATCAAGTTTGATTATAGGCATTTGTAATATTTATATAGGCAGGATGAAAACTTCTGCAATTTTTAAAGTATAAAGAACTAAAAAATAATAACTTTGTACAAATTAAATCAAATTAATGGCGAAAGAAAACACAAATTCAGACCTACTTATTTCCACTATCCTAAGTGGAATTGAAGATGTTAAGGGAAAAGAAATAAGTATTTTAGATTTACGTGAAATTGAAAACACGGTTTGCGACTACTTTATAGTGTGTGAAGGTAGTTCTAATACTCAAGTTAATGCTATTGTAAACGCTGTTCAGAAAAAAGTGAGCAAAGAGCTAAAGGATAAACCTTGGCACGTAGAAGGACAAGATAATGCCGAATGGGTACTAATGGATTATGTAAATGTTGTAGTTCATGTATTTCAGAAACATATACGCGAGTATTACGACATTGAAAGCCTTTGGGGTGACGCAAAAACAACTTTAATTGAAACTAACTATTAATAATATTTAATGGCAAACGACAAAAAAACTCCAAATAAGAAACCTAAGTTAAATCCATATTGGATTTACGGAGCAATCATAGCAATTTTTATCGCAATTCAGATTTTTAGCAGTAGTAGTTTACAAGACTCTACAGCTACGACTCCATCAGATTTTATGACATATCTGAAAAATGGAGATGTAGAAACTGTAGAAATTGTAAATAAAAGAAAAGCGGAAGTTTTTCTTACAGATGCAGCATTACAAAAGGAAGAGCATAAAAACTCTAAACCTTCAACGTTACTGCCTACTGCAACGAAATTACCTAATTATAGTTTTGAATTTGGAGATTTACAAAATTTCGAAAATCAAGTTAATTCTACAATACAAGATTTCGATTTAAACACAGCAGTAAATTATAAAACCGAACAAAATTTAATGGGCGATTTCCTTCTTGGAATTCTTCCTTTTATACTTTTAATAGGGGTTTGGATCTTTATTATGCGTAGAATGTCTGGCGGTGCTGGTGGCGGTGCTGGAGGGCAAATCTTTAATATCGGAAAATCTAAAGCTAAATTATTCGATCAGAATACAGATGTAAAAACATCGTTTAAAGATGTTGCTGGTTTAGAAGGTGCTAAAGAAGAAATTCAAGAAATTGTAGACTTCCTTAAAAATCCTGAAAAATATACGTCTTTAGGAGGTAAAATCCCAAAAGGTGCTTTACTTGTTGGACCTCCAGGAACAGGAAAAACGTTACTAGCTAAAGCCGTTGCTGGTGAAGCTAAAGTACCGTTCTTCTCTCTATCTGGTTCAGATTTCGTAGAGATGTTTGTTGGTGTTGGTGCTTCTCGTGTAAGAGATTTATTCAAGCAAGCAAAAGAAAAATCGCCTGCAATAATTTTCATTGATGAAATTGATGCTATTGGACGTGCAAGAGGGAAAAATAACATGTCAGGTTCTAACGACGAAAGAGAAAACACGTTAAACCAATTACTAACAGAAATGGATGGTTTTGGTACTAATACAAATGTAATTGTATTAGCTGCAACAAACAGAGCCGATGTTTTAGATAGCGCTTTAATGCGTGCTGGTCGTTTTGATAGACAAATTTTTGTTGATTTACCAGACATTAGAGAACGTCAAGAAATTTTTGAAGTTCACCTAAAACCAATTAAAAAATCTGAAAACCTTGATACAGATTTCTTAGCAAAACAAACTCCAGGATTTTCTGGAGCAGATATAGCCAACGTATGTAACGAAGCGGCTTTAATTGCTGCAAGACAAGGTAAAAAGGCTGTAGACAAGCAAGATTTCTTAGATGCTGTAGACCGTATTGTTGGTGGTTTAGAAAAGAAAAACAAGATAATTACACCTAGCGAAAAGAAAGCTATAGCATATCACGAAGCTGGTCACGCTACTGTGAGTTGGATGTTAGAACATGCAGCGCCACTTGTAAAAGTAACTATTGTACCACGCGGACGCTCATTAGGTGCGGCTTGGTACTTACCAGAAGAGCGCTTAATTGTTAGACCAGAACAAATGTTGGACGAAATGTGTGCGGCTTTAGGAGGGCGTGCGGCAGAAAAGGTAATATTTAATAGAATATCTACTGGAGCATTAAGTGATCTAGAAAAAGTAACTAAACAAGCGCGAGCTATGGTTACAGTTTACGGATTAAGTGATAAAGTAGGAAACCTAACCTATTACGATTCTTCTGGACAAAACGAGTATGGTTTTACAAAACCTTATAGTGAAAAAACAGCAGAACTTATAGACAAGGAAATTTCGGATATCATTGAAAATCAATACCAAAGAGCCTTAAAACTTCTTGAAGATAACAAAGACAAACTTACTGAGTTGGCTGATGTTCTTTTAGAAAAAGAGGTGATTTTTAAAGATAATCTTGAAAAAATATTTGGGAAACGTCCTTTCGATCCTGAATTAAAACCCCTTTTAGATAAATAAATTATTAAGTACCAAAGCTTAATAACACGAAAAATCTTAAATTAATCGTTAGGTTAGTTTAAGATTTTTTATCTTTGAAGAACCCCGAAATAATACAGATTAATAGCAAAAGTCTTAATGAGTCTATTTAGAAAACTTTTTGGTTCCAAATCAAACAAATCAGAAGAGGAAATACAATCTGAGGAAAGAGGCAAATACATGCCTGAAATTAATTTACCCATAGACGAAAAGTTTACCATAAACTTTAAATCTAATGGTGGTAAGTTCTTGTATTGTGAAAATTTAGATGAAATTTTCCAAACCTTAGATTTTATTATTGAAGAAAATAATTGGGAAGATAAAAAGATTCTTTTTCTAGATAATGAATTAAAAAAACGTTTTGGCTCTTCTAATTTAAATCTAGCCAAACCTAACGATACAGATGCAACTTATTTTTTAACAAGTTGTGAAAATTTAATTGCGGACGATGGTTCTTTGTTAATTACATCTAAACAAATTGCGGAAAAGAAATTGGTAGACTTGCCTGACAACTTT
Organism: Formosa bonchosmolovskayae; assembly: GCF_051016085.1. Classification (GTDB taxonomy): domain Bacteria; phylum Bacteroidota; class Bacteroidia; order Flavobacteriales; family Flavobacteriaceae; genus Formosa. Next base: position 2,031,916 of record NZ_CP174605.1, on the reverse strand, counting down.
ATAGTATTCGCAACAACAAGTCAGATTGTGGCCAGTATTGGAGAAGGATTACGTGGTATTAAATCTAAAAATACGCAACGTATCCCTACCAATATCACTACCATAAAACATTTCAAATCGGTTGAGGAAAAAAACTTCATGACCTACGGAAGTAATTCAAAAAATCTTTATTTGCTTCTTTTAGAAGACCTCTAACATGAAAGAAATTGTTACTAGAGCTATATTTGGTCTGATATATATTGTATTACTTATCGGATCTTTATACAACGAACACGCATTAGCGGTACTGTTTTTTGTTTTCGGAATTATTTCTATAGCTGAATTTAAAAAGCTAATAGAATTTCACGCTTTTTATCCTTTTGCCATTTTTATCTTGATCTATTTTGGTTTCGGATATTGGCATATGTTTTCTCCAGAATTAAAAGGCTTTCATGAAGCGACACAAATACTACTAGTACTCTCAATCTTTGTCAATTTATTTCTTATAAAAGATTTATTTTCAAAAAAAGGGATTCCGGTATATAAATTTAAACGTTTCCTTTTAACCAGTTTTTACCTTTCTAGTTCATTCATTTTCTTTCTGTTAATAGCTAGATTTGGTAACGAATATAACCCAAGCATACTTCTCGGATCCTTTATCTTAGTATGGGTAAACGATACGTTTGCCTTTTTAGTTGGTAAGAATTTTGGGAGGCAAAAATTATTCGAAAAAATATCGCCTAAGAAAACTGTAGAAGGCTTTATTGGCGGTCTATTTTTTGCTTGTATTGCTAGCTATTTTATTGCTACCTTTACCCACTCATTAAACTTTACACAATGGCTTATTTTAGCTATTATTGTAAGTGTTTTTGGAACATTAGGCGACTTAGTAGAATCTAAGTTTAAACGCCAAGTTAATGTGAAAGATAGCGGTGTTATAATGCCAGGACATGGCGGATTAATGGACCGATTAGACAGCATTATTTTTGCAGCACCATTCATTTATTTATTTTTAAGACTTATAGATTATGTTTCATAAGGAAGGTTTCAAAATTATTTTAATCACTTTTATAGCAGTGGTTATTTCGTTTTTAATCGTCGATAATTTAGTATCCATCTTATGGTTGCGATACATTTTGTTTTTTACGCTTTTAATCTTCTTAATTCTTATCTTACAATTCTTTAGAAATCCTAAACGAAATGGAATTCTTAGCGAAGATCAAGTATTATCTCCTGTAGATGGTAAGGTGGTAGTTATTGAAGAAGTTTTCGAAAAGGAATATTTCAATGAAAAACGATTACAAGTAAGTGTATTTATGTCGCCTTTAAATGTACATGTTACACGATATCCTATTGGAGGAAAAGTTATATTTAGTAAATACCACCCTGGAAAATTTTTAGTTGCTTGGCACCCAAAAGCGAGTGAAGAAAACGAACGCACGACTGTAGTTGTAGAAAATAACAAACACGTAAAAGTATTGCACCGCCAAATCGCAGGAGCATTAGCGAAACGTATTGTAAACTACGCTAAAGTGGGCGATGTTGCTGTTCAAGCTAGTGATTCTGGATTTATAAAATTCGGATCTAGAGTAGATTTATTTTTACCCCTGGGAACAAAAATTAATGTTAGCCTTAACCAGAAAGTTAAAGGTGGGGAAAGTATTATAGCAGAATTATAATATGACTTCTGAAGAATTAGATATTGACTTTAGAGATGCCGTAGAACGCATCAATAATCTTCCGGGACCTTTTCCAGCCGATTTTCTTTTGCGCTTGTATGCCTATTATAAAAAGGCAACAAACGACTATGGACGGCCTAGCTCGGGGAAACCCATTATAAATGCATTTAAGACGAATGCATTATTCCAAGTTAAAGATATTACACAAGACGAAGCGAAACGCATTTACATTGATCTTGTAAATAATTATTTTTTATACAGAAAGTAGCTCCTAAGAACTACTTTCCATATAAAATTTATAAGCTTTAAATGCTATATTTATTTGTTATCTAAAACAAATTCTAAAGGTTGCCCTGTAGCTCCATTAGGAAAGCTTATTCCCAACATTCCTGAAATGGTTGGAGCAATATCTATAATTTCTGTTTTTTGCAAAGTACTTCCATGCTTAATTCCTTTTCCGAAGAATAATAACGGAACATGTGTATCATAGTTTAAACCAGAACCGTGTGTAGAACCTGTCTTACTATAAGAGATTACTGCTGGATTATATTGGTAAAGCACATCTCCAGATCGCTTCTGATTATATCCGTTTTTAAATAAACGCTGTACACCATCTGTGTATCCTCCATTGCCTATTTCGGTTGCAGGATAAGCCACATAAACATCTTTAAAAGTCATTAGTTTGTTAGCAATCTCCTGCTGTACGCTTCCTAAATTTAAGTTTAACTGATTTACTTTTTCGCGATTTAAAAAAATCTGGTTATTACTGATGTTTTCGACTAAATCTGAAGCTCCATATTTTTTAGCCATAAAACTATTCAGGTTGTCTTTAAATTCATCCTTACCAAAGTATCCTGCTGGTACATTATGAGAATGTAAATAAGAAGGGACATCTACAGCACCGTGATCTGCTGTTAAAAATACGGTATATTCACCTTTACCAACATAACTATCCAAAATCTTAAACAACCGCTCTAAATCTTGATCTAAACGTAAGTAAGTATCTTCTACTTCTTTCGAATTCACTCCAAAGTTATGTCCAACATAATCTGTAGAAGAAAAACTAACCGTTAAAACATCGGTTACATCATCCTTACCTAAGTCTTCTCCTTTAATTGCGGCTATAGCGAAATCTGCGACTATACTATTACCGTAAGGTGTTGCTTTAATAATATCAAAACCTCCATTAGTTTTGCTAAGTTTTTTTAAATCATATGGAAAAGTTGCAGTTTCTTTACCTTTAAAACCACCTTCAAATTCATTTAGATCGCTACCGCTTTCTGTATAATTTTTAATATTGTAAAGCGTATTCCAATCCTTTAAATAAGATTTTGCAGTCTTAGAAGAATTAAATTTTGTTACCCATTTAGGTAATTCTTCTTGATAATAGGTGCTCGAGATAAAAACACCTTCGTCTTTACCATGAAACCAATACGCTGCATTTGCGGTGTGACCTGCTGGTAAAATGGCTCCTCTATCTTTAATAGAGATTCCGATAGTTTTACCTTCCATTTGAGTGAATAATCTATTTTCGTCTGCAAATGTGGTTGTAAGCATACGACTCGGAGACATTTTCCCTGCCGCATCTTCTGTTCCTACAGGAGTTACATTTTCATCACCCGCACAATAAACACTACTTTTATTTTCTTTATCGTACCAATTATTACCTATAATACCGTGATTAGCAGGAGTGGTACCTGTATAAACAGAAGCATGTCCTGGTGCTGTATAGGTTGGAATATAATTAAAGTGATTATTCTTACAGTTAAAACCTTCATCCATCATGCGCTTAAAACCACCGTCGCCATATTTATTATAAAATCGAGTTAAATAATCGTAACGCATTTGGTCTACTACGATACCAACCACTAACTTTGGTTTTACGTAGATTTTTGAAGACTCAGTGTCTTGAGCTTTTTGAGCGAAGCCTGCAACATAAAGCAAACAAGCTGTAAAAAGTAAAATTGAATTTTTCATTAACATTATTTTATTTATAAAAACAAAATTAAGATTTTAAAATCTTTCTTAACTTAAATAATCATTAAATAAGTTAGAGTATTTATTTACTTTAGCACTTACAAAATATTCTATGAGTTATCTGCACAGTATTGGCGCTTACGCCATAATGATTATTGAGATTTTCAAGAAACCGACGAAATGGTCGGTTATGAAAAAGCTCATGCTTAAAGATATCGATGATTTAATTATTGGATCTTTAGGTATAGTAGCTTTCATTTCCTTTTTTGTAGGAAGTGTAGTTACTATACAAACCGCTTTAAATATGGATAATCCCTTAATACCAAAATCTTTAATTGGTTTTGCAACGAGGCAATCTGTAATTTTAGAGTTTGCACCTACCTTTATTTCTATAATTATGGCCGGAAAAGTTGGGTCTTTTATCACGTCTAGTATTGGTACCATGCGAGTAACCGAGCAAATAGATGCTTTAGAAGTTATGGGTATAAATGCACTTAATTATTTAGTATTTCCTAAACTGGTTGCATTAATGCTTTATCCTTTTGTAATTTCAATATCTATGTTTTTAGGAATTGTAGGTGGATTAGCCGCCTGTGCCTTCGGAAATTTCGCATCTATTAACGATTACATTATTGGTCTACAAGAAGATTTTATTCCTTACCATATTGCCTATGCTTTTATTAAAACTATAGGCTTTGCATTTTTATTAGCAACCATTCCTGCATATCATGGTTTTTATATGAAAGGTGGAGCTTTAGATGTTGGTAAAGCAAGTACAGTATCGTTTGTTTGGACCAGTGTTGCCATAATAACGTTGAATTTTATATTAACACAAATCCTATTAAGCTAATGATTGAAGTTAAAGATTTACAGAAATCCTTTGGAGATTCTCATATTTTAAAAGGAATTAGCACGACGTTTGAGAAAGGCAAAACAAACCTTATTATCGGACAAAGTGGTTCTGGTAAAACGGTGTTTTTAAAATGTCTTTTAGGCCTATTTAATTATGAATCTGGTAGTATTGCTTACGAAGGTCGCATTTTTTCGAAATTATCTGATGAAGAAAAACGAGAAATCAGAGCCGAAATAGGTATGGTGTTTCAAGGTAGTGCTTTATTCGATTCTATGACGATAGCCGAAAACGTTAAATTCCCATTACAAATGTTCACAAAACAAAGTAACAGCGAAATGGACGACCGTGTGAACTTTGTTTTGAAACGTGTTAATCTAGAAGGCGCACACAACAAACTTCCGTCTGAAGCCTCTGGAGGTATGCAGAAACGTGTTGCTATAGCACGTGCCATAGTAAATAAACCTAAATATTTATTTTGCGACGAACCTAATTCTGGATTAGATCCAAAAACAGCCATTGTTATAGATAACCTTATCCAAGAAATTACAGACGAATACGACATTACCACGGTAATTAATACTCACGATATGAATTCGGTAATGGAAATTGGTGAAAAAATTATATTTCTAAAAGATGGATTAAAAGCCTGGGAAGGTTCTAATGAAACTATATTTAGAACAGACAATGAAGCTGTAACCGACTTTGTTTATTCGTCTGAACTATTTAAGAAAGTCCGTAAAATGTATATCGAAGAAAACAATTAATGTTTTGCTCTTTCGATAACTAAAGTGTCTAATCTTAATTTGTATTTTAACCAACGCTCTAGTTTATCTTGATCTTTGGCAACGGACTCTTCCTTTATGCCTTTTTTCCAACGTACACCAAATATGGGTACGGTATCAATTTTTTCAAAATTTGAAGTAATTACAGGAGCATAACTAAATGAGATTAAGTTGTCATAGTTAATTTGAACTTCTTTTAAGATACTTTCAAACGGTATGGTATTGTCTTCTAAATACTGTAACTGCCCTACCTTTTTTTCTAAAAATGCGATTTTTTGCGTTTGAGAAAGTAAATCTAAAGAGTCGCGATAACGCAATTGCTCCATATACTTTACATTGTCTACGTTAGAACTGTTTTGATTGAATTCGAAATGCGCATTTTGTAGTGATGGATAGTCTGCTAATCTCGCTTTTAATAATTCGATAGTTTCTACCGGGATATACCCAAGTCCGTAAGTATTAAATTCAAAACTAGAACCATCTTTGCCATTAGAATATTTGTAAACTACATTCTTTTTAATATACTCATATTGAGGCAATCCTCTTAATTCTCGATCTAAATATAACTGCGCTTCTCTATTAAAATTACTTTCTTTTAAAACATCTACAAATGTCCACATTGCAGGAATCATAGCAACAATAGCTAAAACGGAAGCTAATTGAGAGATACGTTTTCTTTTCTTAGAATTAACGTATTTAATCATTGGGAAACGTAAAATCTTAAGTGCGATAAACGTTGCCAGTGCAATAAAAATAGTATTTATTATAAACAAGTAAAAGGCTCCCGAAGCATAACCAATTCCCTTTGAGAAATCGTCGAAGGCAACTGCTAAACCGTATCCTACCGTACATAAAGGCGGCATTAAGGCTGTGGCAATCGCCACACCAAAAATTACAGATGCAATCGTTCCTTTTTTAGTTCGCGCTATAATTAAAGCGGCCCCACCAAAAAAGGCAATAAGCACGTCTCGAATATCAGGTTTTGTTCGGGCTAACAGCTCTAAAGATTCCTCTTGTAAAGGAAAAAATTTATAGAATAAAAATGCAGTTAATACACTTAAAAGAATCATAACCCCAAAATTGATTAAGGATTTTCTAAGCGTATCGATATCGTTAATAGCAACCGATAATCCAATACCTAAAATAGGTCCCATTAAGGGCGAGATTAACATGGCACCAATAACAACTGCTGTAGAATTGGCATTTAATCCGATAGAGGCCACAAAGATAGAACAAATCAAAATCCAAGCCGTAGCGCCCTTAAAAGGAATATCTCCTTTAATAGCATCTATAGTTGCTTGTTGATCTGTATCCTGTCTAAAATCTAAAAGTTCTGACAAGAAATTTCTAAGGTTTTCAAATAGGCCTTTCGCGTCTTTCTTAATACCTTCCTTAGAATTTTCTACTGTAGATTTTTGTGCTGAAGCTTTCACTTTGTCAGCTTCATCCTCTTCAAAATTAAATTTATTTTCACTCATACATTAACAGTATTCATCTCCAAATACGTCTTTAACTTTATTACGCAATTGCTTTATATCTTGTTCTTTTTCCTTAGGATAAATAAGAAGAACATCATCTTTATCTATTATAATATAGTCATTTAAACCTTCAACAACAACAATTTTATCGTCCTTAGTTCTAATCATATTACCACTTGCATCTTTTACTAATGTTCTAGCATTTACAACGGCATTATTATCGGCATCCTTATCTAACTTATCGTATAAACTACCCCAAGTCCCTAAATCGTTCCAATCGAATTCGGCAGACAAAACATATACATTTTTGGCCCCTTCCATAATGGCATAATCCACAGAGATATTTTCTGCTTTCTCATAGTTTTCCAATATAAAATCAGATTCCGATGCTGTATTATAAGATGGAATTCCGTTTTCGAATAATTGAAATAATTCTGGCTGATTAGATTTAAAAGCCTTTACAACACTAGCCACACTCCACATAAAAATACCAGCATTCCAAACAAAATTACCTTGCTTAATAAAGGATTTTGCTGTTTCGTAATCTGGTTTTTCTCTAAATTGCTTGACTTGCTTTACAACATTCTCGGTTTCTGTATCGTATTCGATATATCCGTACCCTGTGTTTGGGAATGTAGGTTCAATACCTAAGGTCATTAGCGCATCTTTTTCCTGACAAAAATCAAAGGCTGTGATTACGTTTTTTGCAAATGCATCTTCATCTTCGATCCAATGGTCACTAGGCGCAACTAACATTAAAGCATCTGGATTCTGTTTCTGAATTTTTAAGGCTGCATATAAAATACAAGGTCCTGTGTTTCTCATCGCTGGTTCTAAAACCACTTGCTCTTGAGACACTTCTGGAAGCTGTTCTAAAACAAGATCGTTATAGTCGGCATTCGTAAGAATATAAATATTTTGTTTAGGAATAAATTTTGCTAAACGGTGAAATGTTTTCTGGATTAGCGTATCTCCCGTTCCTAACATATCGTGAAATTGTTTAGGGAAACTATTTTTACTTATTGGCCAAAATCTTGAGCCTACGCCGCCTGCCATAATAATGGCATAATTATTTTTATTCATGCTTACTTGGTATTAAATAAGTTCTATTTCAACATTTGGGTTAAACAAATATGTTTTTCCCGTTTTAATTTCCACACATTCAAAACGTTTAACACGTCTATTTCCTTTCTTGAATTGCCTTCCGTTATGGATTTTGAATACACTACCATCTGGAGCTTCAAAAATATAAGTTTTATCTGAATTATCATCAAATTGTTTTAAAGCTAAAGATAAATGATGATCTGTGTCACTCGTTGCCTTCGGGTTTTTAAAATGATTTGCTAATAAAGGTAACAATTCTACAGGAAAAACCTTTGGATTTAAAAAAGGAAGCATTAAATGTTGAAAGGTAAGTTTCCATTCTTTACCATGTGGTTTAATAAACGGACCGTAATTTTTGAACGCTTCAAAATGAGCAATTTCATGAATTAAGGTCATTAAAAACCGATACGGATTTAAATTAGAATTAACTGTAATTAGATGTCTCCCATTTTTTAGTTTTCTGTAATCCCCATGTCGCGTCTTACGTTCTGATTTTACAATAAAATCGAGTTTATCATGGGCCAATAATTCCATTACTTGAGGAATTGAATGTTCTGGTATATAGCCTTGAAGTGTGTTATGCATTATACAACAAATGTAAATGAAACTAATGAAAAACCAATATTAATATATCTTTAAGCTTCTAAACTAAATAAATTATTCTTAGTCCCTAATTAAGGGCATAGTAGAACAGCGTAATAGCCCTTCTTGCTTCGAAATTTCTGCATATGGCACTTCTTCTACAGTTATACCTTGAGCGCGTAACCAAGTGTTTAATCTAACGAATTTAACTTCAGAAATCACTACATTCTCATCGATAGAAAATATATTACTATTCATGTTATACATTTCATCTCTAGAAATATGAAATAGATTAGATTCACCAAATACATCTACTAAATATAAATAATCGGATTCGTCTCTAAACCCATCCTTGTAGATTATACCTTTATCTTTACCCACTGGCTGAAAACAACAATCTAAATGTAATGCATTATCCCTAGCCTCAGTTTTAGATTTTACCAGGTCGAATTCTTTAACAATTTTATTAGGAAAGAGCTCTTTTATAAATTTTACACCTTCAAGATTAGTACGTGCGGTAATATGATTTGCATAATCGTCTCCTTTATAAGTTCCGATAAAAATATGATCATTAAAAAGCATGACGTCCCCTCCTTCTATATGAACATCTTCTGGAGGTGTAATAATATGATCTGGATTAATTAGATTAATTACGTCTTGAAGCGCCTCTAATTCCTGCTCACGATCGGGAAGAATATTTGCTTTTATAAATTTATTATCTATTACAAATGCAATATCTCTAGCAAAAATCTGATTGTAATCTTCTATTAATTTAGGCCGAAATACGTTTACATTATATTTTTTAAAAATTGCAGCAACAGCTTCCATTTCCTTTACCATATCGGCTTCTAGCGGATAAGTTCCTGCTTTAATATGTTCAATAGACTTTGGGTCGTAGGCTTCATCTAATAAAGGTATAGGTCCGTTAGAAATAGCGGTTCCTAATACCACGGTACGTAACCGAGACGTTTCATTTTTTACATTTAATGACAACATATCTTTTTAAATAAAAATGTCATTCCGAACATTTATAAAACATAATTATGCTTTAGAATTATTCAAAATGACATTTGATTATAAACTCGTTATTTACTAACGATTTTCTACTTCAATAAAAGGTCTTAATGTTTCACCAATATATAATTGACGAGGACGACCTATTGGTTCTTTTCTTAAACGCATTTCTCTCCATTGTGCAATCCAACCTGGTAAACGTCCGATTGCAAACATAACAGTAAACATTTCTTGAGGAATATTCATTGCTCTGTAAATAATACCAGAGTAGAAATCTACGTTTGGATATAATTTTCTATCCACGAAATATTGATCTTCTAAAGCTTCTTTCTCTAAGCCTTTAGCTATCGCTAAAATTGGATCTTCGATACCTAAAGCTTCTAACACATCGTCTGCCGCTTTCTTAATGATTTTGGCTCTTGGGTCAAAATTCTTATAAACACGGTGTCCGAATCCCATTAATCTAAATGGATCATTTTTATCTTTTGCCTTAGCCATATATTTTTTAGTGTCTCCACCATCAGCTTCTATAGCTTGAAGCATTTCTAATACAGCTTGGTTAGCTCCACCATGAAGAGGTCCCCATAATGCAGAAATACCTGCAGAAATTGAAGCAAATAAACCTGCGTGAGCAGAACCTACTATTCTTACCGTAGATGTAGAACAGTTTTGCTCGTGATCTGCGTGTAAAATTAATAATTTATCTAAAGCGTCTACTAAGACTTGATTTTGTACGTATTTGGTACTTGGTCTAGAAAACATCATTTTAAGAATATTCTCTACGTATCCTAATTCGTCGTCTCCATAATCTAATGGAAGACCTTGTTTTTTACGCATAGTCCACGCTACTAAAACAGGCATTTTACCTAAGATCTTAACGATGGCTTTATACATATCTTCTTCTGAATTTACATTCACAGAAGAAGGGTTAAATGCAGTTAATGCACTTGTTAATGAAGAGATAATCCCCATTGGGTGTGCTGTTCTAGGAAAAGCATCTAATATCTTCTTAATATCTTCATCGACTGCAGATTGTGCTTTAATATCATCATGAAACTTATCGTTCTGTGCTTTAGTAGGTAATTCTCCAAAGATTAATAGATAAGTAACTTCTAAGAAGTCTACTTTTTGAGCAAGTTCTTCTATAGAATAACCACGATATCTTAAAATTCCTTTTTCACCATCTAAAAAGGTAATAGCACTTTCACAAGACCCAGTATTTTTAAAACCTGAATCTAATGTTATTACACCTTTTGTAGCGGTTCTTAAGGCAGTTATATCGATTGCGACTTCATTTTCAGTTCCTGTTACTAAAGGAAATTCGTATTTTTCCCCATCGATTTCAATTGTGGCTTGTTTTGACATATTAATATACTTATGTTTTTTTTGTTTTTTTTCTTGATTCGCGCTAAAATACAAAATCTATTACTAATTATTAATAAAAATCCAATATCAATAATTAATTAATCCGTAAATATATAAATAACAAAAAACGATTATTTCAAGAAATAATCGTTTTTAGAATATATTTAAAAAAATGTATTAGAATTTGAACGCTTTCCCTTGTGGGTAATAAGCTACATCTCCTAATTCTTCTTCAATACGTAATAATTGATTGTATTTAGCCATACGGTCACTTCTAGAAGCAGAACCCGTTTTAATCTGACCACAGTTTAAAGCTACTGCTAAATCGGCGATAGTGTTATCTTCAGTTTCTCCAGAACGGTGAGACATTACAGAAGTATAACCCGCATTTTTAGCCATATTTACAGCTGCGATAGTTTCTGTTAAAGATCCAATTTGATTTACTTTAATTAAAATAGAGTTTGCAATACCTTCTTCAATACCACGAGATAAACGCTCTACGTTAGTTACAAATAAATCGTCTCCAACTAATTGTACACGGTCTCCAATTTTTTCAGTAAGTAATTTCCAACCTTCCCAGTCGTTTTCATCCATTCCATCTTCAATTGAGATAATTGGGTATTTAGCAGATAATTCAGCTAAATATTCAGCTTGTTCTTCACTCGTTCTAATTTTTCCAGTTTCACCTTCAAATTTAGTGTAGTCGTATTTACCATCCACAAAGAATTCTGCCGCTGCACAATCTAATGCAACCATAATTTCGTCACCAAAAGAGTAACCTGCTTTTTCAACAGCCAATTTGATAGAATCTAAAGCATCCTCTGTTCCGCCTTCTAAAGTTGGAGCAAATCCTCCTTCGTCACCTACAGCAGTACTTAAACCTCTATCGTGTAACACTTTCTTAAGGTTATGGAATATCTCTGTTCCCATTTGCATGGCATGTGTAAAGTTTTTAGCTTTGACAGGCATGATCATAAATTCTTGAAATGCAATAGGTGCATCACTATGAGAACCACCATTAATGATGTTCATCATAGGTACTGGTAATGTATTTGCAGAAACACCACCTACATAACGATATAAAGGCACTCCTAATTCGAAAGCTGCGGCCTTAGCTACTGCTAAAGACACCCCTAAAATTGCGTTAGCCCCTAATTTTGATTTGTTAGCTGTTCCATCTAAATCTATCATGATTTGATCAATTTGATTTTGATCATAAACAGACATTCCTAATAATTCTTCAGCTATAATACTGTTTACATTATCAACAGCTTTAGACACTCCTTTTCCCATATAAGAATCTCCACCATCTCTCAATTCTACTGCTTCATGCTCTCCTGTAGAGGCTCCTGAAGGAACTGCTGCTCTTCCAAATGCTCCAATTTCTGTTTCTACATCTACTTCAACTGTTGGATTTCCACGGGAATCTAAAATTTGTCTTGCATGAATCTTGATAATTCTACTCATCGTATTAGTATTTAAAAAGTTAATTTTTTTGTTATAAAACACTAAATTACAAAATTGTAAGTCTACATTTTAAGAAATAAAGGTATATTTATCTTATAATATTACTACATTGTTTTCGTAACAAAAAAACCTCAAATAAAGCAAGCTTTTTTTGAGGTTTTTAGTATTTATTTCTTGATATTCTCTATGAATTGATCAAACAAATATTCGGCATCATTAGGCCCTGGACTTGCTTCTGGGTGATATTGAACAGAAAAACAATTCTTATTTTTCATTTTTAAACCTGCAACAGTATTATCGTTTAGATGCACATGTGTAACTTCTAGGTCTGGATGCGCTTCGACTTCCTCTCTATTCACTGCAAAACCATGATTTTGAGATGTAATTTCTCCTTTACCAGTAATTAAATTTTTAACAGGATGATTAATACCGCGATGCCCATTGTGCATTTTATATGTAGACACGCCATTAGCCAAGGCAATAACCTGATGACCTAGACATATACCAAACACAGGTAAATCTCTCTTTATAATTTCTTTAGCAACCTCTTGTGCAGATGTTAATGGTTCCGGATCTCCGGGACCGTTAGACAAGAAATATCCATCAGGATTAAAAGCACTTAAATCTTGGAAAGTAGAATTATAAGGAAATACTTTAATGTAAGCACCACGCTTAGCTAAATTACGTAAGATGTTCTTTTTAATCCCTAAATCTAAGGCCGATATTTTAATTTCCGCATTTTCATCACCTACAAAATATGGTTCTTTAGTAGATACCTTTGAGGCCAATTCAAGTCCATTCATTTCTGGAATATCCTTTAATCTCTTTTTAAGCCCCTCAATATTATCGACATCTGTAGAAATAACAGCATTCATAGCACCATTATCTCTAATGTAACTAACCAAAGCACGGGTATCTATATCTGATACAGCTAATAAATTATTTTGGTTTAAAAAATCTTCTAAACTTAAATCTGCTAAATCTCTGGAATAATTGTAGCTAAAATTTTTACATATTAATCCTGAAATTTTTATCCCTTCAGATTCAATTTCATTTTTTTCAGTTCCATAGTTACCAATATGAGCATTAGTAGCGACCATTAACTGACCAAAATACGACGGGTCTGTAAAGATTTCTTGATACCCTGTCATACCAGTATTAAAACAAACTTCTCCAAATGCGGTACCTTCTCTATTTCCCACAACTTTACCATGAAAAATAGTACCATCGGCTAATAATACTACCGCTTTATTCCTTTTTTGATATTTCATTTTTTAAAATACGTTACAAAATTGATTAAAATTTATAAAGACTTAGAATAATTAAGAAGAATTTTTAAATCGTTCTCATCTTTATAAGATAAGTTCTTTTCTTTATAAAAAGCTTTTACTTTATCCTGATTATCCTTTTCGACTAAGCTATATAATAATTTTTTATTAAAATTAACCTCATTAAAATCCTGTTTTTCCGGATCTTTAGAAATATAATATATCTCTTTTTTAATATACTTATCTGGACTAAGTTTACGACCAGTCATATGATTAACTTGTCCTTCGTTAACAGCAAGTTTATATTTTTTCACTAACAAAACATCTTCTGAAGAAAACACTTCTTCAAACAAAGCATCACGCTTATAATCCGGATCTTTAAATAATTTAAATGTTTTATCGCGGATAATGATTTTATCTATGTTAGCAGAATTAATAACAAATAACGAATCTTTAGCATATTTCATTTCAACTCGTCGAGATTGAATATTGAAATTTGAAGTTGGTAAGCTATATGCCGTAGCATTATTTGTAAAGAAGATTTTACCACTGTTATTCCAATTGTCATATAAATAAATAGATCCTTTTATGTCAGAACCTTTATTTACATTATATGTTGCAATAGTTGCCCCTGCAGTAATAGGTAAAGCACTAATTTGGTGTAGGTTTGAACCATCTGCCATAGTGTTAACGTTTGTTTGAGCACTAATTGTGGTACTAACAAAACCACTTAATAAAAATAGCAATAAATACTTCATAATTTTTTGACACAAATATAAAAAAAAAGGCCACCCTTAATAGGGTAGCCTCTTTTTATTTATATAATGCTTTTAACATTTATTCTTCTTCGCTAGAATCTTTTGTAGTATCTACAGCAGGTGCAGCAGCTGGTTTAGAACCACCTCTTCTACTTCTACGTGTAGTTTTCTTCTCAACTTTTCCAGCATTGTAGATTTCGTTGTAATCAACTAATTCTATCATTGCCATATCAGCGTTATCTCCTAAACGATTACCAAGTTTAATGATACGAGTGTATCCTCCTGGTCTATCACCTACTTTAGTAGCTACTTCTCTGAATAATTCAGTAACAGCTTCCTTTTGTCTTAATTTACTAAATACAATACGTCTGTTGTGTGTTGTATCTGCTTTAGACTTAGTTACTAAAGGTTCAAAAAATTGTTTTAAAGCTTTCGCTTTAGCAACAGTAGTGTTAATACGTTTGTGCTCTATTAAAGAACAAGCCATATTAGCAAGCATAGCTTTTCTATGTGCTGTTTGTCTACCTAAGTGATTTACTTTTTTTCCGTGTCTCATGACATTTGTGTTATCATCTTGCTACCAAACTCGTGATCGAGGAGCAAAATATGATTAATTAATCTTTATCTAATTTGTATTTTGATAAGTCCATACCAAAGTTTAAACCTTTTACATTTACAAGCTCTTCAAGCTCTGTTAAAGATTTTTTACCGAAGTTACGGAACTTCATTAAGTCGTTTTTATTAAATGATACAAGATCACCTAACGTATCAACTTCTGCTGCTTTTAAACAATTAAGAGCACGAACAGAAAGATCCATGTCTACAAGTTTAGTTTTAAGCAACTGTCTCATGTGAAGAGATTCTTCATCATAAGTTTCAGTTTGTGCAATTTCATCAGCTTCTAATGTAATACGCTCATCAGAGAATAACATGAAGTGGTGAATAAGCGTTTTTGCAGCTTCAGTTAAAGCATCTTGAGGCGTGATAGAACCATCAGATTCAATTTCGAAAACTAACTTTTCGTAATCAGTCTTTTGCTCTACACGGTAATTCTCGATACTATACTTAACATTTTTTATAGGCGTATATATAGAATCTACAAAGATAGTTCCAATTGGTGCAGTAGCTTTCTTATTTTCTTCTGCAGGAACATAACCTCTTCCTTTCTCAATAGTAATTTCCATATTAACAGTAACCTTAGGATCTAAATTACAGATCACTAAATCTGAATTTAAAACTTGGAAACCAGAAATATATTTTTGGAAATCGCCAGCCGTGATTTGGTCTTGTCCAGAAATAGAAATAGAAACAGATTCGTTATCTACATCTTCTATTTGTCTTTTAAAACGTACTTGTTTTAAATTTAAAATTATTTCTGTAACATCTTCTACAACACCAGGTATTGTTGAAAATTCATGATCTACACCTTCTATTCTTACTGATGTAATTGCAAACCCTTCTAAAGAAGAAAGTAAAACTCTTCTTAAAGCGTTTCCAACTGTTAATCCATAACCAGGTTCTAAAGGTCTAAATTCGAATTTACCGTGAAAATCGGTAGAATCGATCATGATTACTTTATCGGGCTTCTGAAAATTAAATACTGCCATATTTTCTTCTTTTTAATTGTTATTTAGTTGCGCGGTTTATAAGTTTGAAGAAACACGAATAAACCCTTTGGCCAAATACCAATATTTGTTATTTATTATTTAGAATATAGTTCGACAATGAACTGCTCGTTAATGTTTTCTGGAATCTGAATTCTAGCTGGTACAGAAACATAAGTTCCTTGCTTAGTTTCGTTATTCCAAGTAATCCATTCGAAAACTTGACTTGAATTTGATAAAGATTTCTCTATAGTTTCAAGTGATTTTGATTTTTCTCTTACAGCAACAACATCTCCTGCTTTTAAATTATAAGAAGGAATGTTTACCAACTCACCATTTACAGTAATATGTCTGTGAGATACTAATTGTCTAGCACCGCTTCTAGAAGGAGCAAGCCCCATTCTGTAAACAACGTTATCTAATCTAGATTCACATAATTGTAATAATACCTCACCAGTAATACCTTGTGAAGCAGTTGCTTTTTTGAATAAACCTCTAAATTGACGTTCTAATATACCGTAAGTATATTTTGCCTTTTGCTTTTCCATTAATTGGATAGCGTATTCAGATTTTTTTCCACGACGCTTGTTAGCTCCGTGTTGACCTGGAGGATAATTTCTTTTTTCGAAAGATTTGTCATCTCCAAAAATAGCTTCACCAAACTTACGAGCTATTTTAGTTTTAGGACCAGTATATCTTGCCATAATAAATTGATTTTAAAGAGTGATTATGAATTAAGGTCTTAATCTTA
This sequence comes from Formosa bonchosmolovskayae, assembly GCF_051016085.1. Lineage (GTDB taxonomy): Bacteria > Bacteroidota > Bacteroidia > Flavobacteriales > Flavobacteriaceae > Formosa. Next base: position 2,015,255 of record NZ_CP174605.1, on the reverse strand, counting down.
TCCTTCGATAATCGTTAATCTCTTTGTTATACTTGTTAAATTATTTTTTTAAAGTGTGCAAATTTACATATAAAAAAATTAATACCAACTGTAAAATAGCTGATATTAATTATTTTTAATATTTGATGTAAAATTATACTCTTCTACGTTTTGGAGGACGACATCCATTATGTGGTAATGGAGTAACATCAATAATTTCTGTTACTTCTACACCTGCATTATGAATAGAACGGATAGCAGATTCTCTACCATTACCTGGTCCTTTAACATAAACTTTTACTTTTTTTAGACCTGCCTCTTGAGCAACAGCTACAGCATCTTCTGCCGCTAATTGTGCTGCGTAAGGTGTGTTCTTTTTAGATCCTCTAAATCCCATTTTACCAGCAGAAGACCAAGAAATAACGTCTCCTTTTTTGTTGGTAAGAGAAATAATAATGTTGTTAAAAGAAGCAGTAACGTGAGCTTCTCCTACAGCATCTACTATAACTTTACGTTTTTTAGTACTTTTTGTATTTGACTTTGCCATATTATTTTAGTTTCTAGTTGTTAGTTGTTAGTGATAGAATCCTAAACCTTTCGATTTCGAACAGATTCATCTAACTACTAAATACTAATGACTTTTAATTATTTAGTTGCTTTCTTCTTGTTAGCAACAGTTTTTCTTCTACCTTTTCTAGTTCTAGAGTTGTTCTTAGTACGTTGCCCTCTTAAAGGAAGACCCGCTCTATGACGAATACCTCTGTAACATCCAATATCCATTAATCGCTTAATGCTTAATTGAGTTTCAGAACGTAATTCACCTTCAATTGTGAACTTAGAAACAGCTTCACGAATAGCCCCTATTTCATCATCTGTCCAGTCTTGAACTTTTGTGTTTTCGTCAACTTTAGCTTCTGCTAAAATTTGTTGTGATCTAGTACTACCTATACCATAGATATAAGTTAAAGAGATCACTCCTCTTTTCTGTTTTGGTATGTCTACACCTGCAATTCTTGCCATAACTACCCTTGTCTTTGTTTGAATCTAGGATTCTTTTTGTTAATTACGTAAAGTCTACCTTTTCTACGCACGATTTTACAATCTGCACTTCTTTTTTTAACTGATGCTCTTACTTTCATCGTATTAGTATCTATAAGTTATTCTAGCCTTAGTTAAATCGTAAGGACTCATTTCTAATTTTACTTTATCACCTGGTAACAATTTAATGTAATGCATACGCATTTTACCAGATATGTGAGCAGTCACAATGTGACCATTCTCCAACTCAACACGAAACATTGCATTAGATAATGCTTCAATAATTGTTCCGTCTTGTTCTATTGCTGCTTGTTTTGCCATTGTATAATATATTAAGCTACTGCTTTTCTATTTTTACCAGTTTTCATCAAGCCATCATAGTGTCTATTCAACAAGTAAGAATTTACTTGTTGCATCGTGTCAATTGCAACTCCTACCAAAATTAATAGCGATGTACCACCAAAAAATAAAGCCCATCCCGATTGTACGTTCATTAACTTTACAACTATCGCTGGAAATACAGCAATAAGTGCTAGGAAAATAGAACCTGGTAATGTTATTTGAGACATAATTTTATCTAAATACTCAGATGTTTCTGATCCTGGACGAATTCCTGGAATAAAACCACCACTACGTTTTAAATCGTCTGCCATCTTGTTCGTAGGAACAGTAATCGCAGTATAAAAATACGTGAATATGATAATTAAGAATGCAAATAATAAGTTATACCAAAATCCGAATATATCAGAAAATTGTGATTGTAACCATTGTCCAGCAGCAGAATCCTTCATCATAGAAGTTCCTCCTATTAAACCTGGTACAAACATAATAGCTTGAGCAAAAATGATTGGCATTACTCCAGAAGCGTTAAGTTTTAATGGAATATATTGTCTAGATCCCATAATGTTTTTCTCATATCCTCCGGAAGCAGTACGTCTTGCATATTGAACAGCAATTTTTCTAACTGCCATAATAAGCATAATAGATGCAAAGATAATTGCAAACCACAACACTAACTCGATAAGAATTAACATAACGTTATTCCCTTCTAAACGAGAGGCTGCGTTTTGGAAGAAAGACAATGGCATACGTGCAATAATACCCACCATAATTAAAAGTGATATACCATTACCAATACCTTTATCCGTAATCTTTTCTCCTAACCACATAGCAAATATAGTACCTGTAACTAAGATGACTATAGAAGAAAAATAGAATAAACCACCTTGTCCTAATAAGAACGCACTCTGTGGAATACCTAAACTAGGTAAACTTGCCAAATATCCTGGTGCTTGCACCAAACAGATTGCTATAGTTAACCAACGCGTGATTTGATTAATTTTCTTTTGCCCACTTGCGCCTTCTTTTTGTAATTTTTGCAAGTAAGGAATTGCTATTCCCATTAATTGCACTACAATAGAAGCAGAAATGTAAGGCATAATACCTAAGGCGAATATTGACGCATTAGCGAAAGCTCCACCTGTAAATGCATTAAGTAAACCAAGTAATCCAGAATCTGTATTACTTTGTAAGGTTTCTAATTGTGCTGCATCGATACCAGGTAAAACAACTTGTGCACCAAATCGATAAACTAATAATAGCCCCACCGTTAAGATGATTCTATTTCTTAGTTCCTCAATTTTCCAAACATTCTTTAACGTTTCTATAAATTTCATGCTCTGTTACGTGATTATAAAGTTACAGCTTCTCCTCCTGCCGCTTCAATAGCAGCTTTTGCTGAAGCAGTAAATTTATGAGCAGTTACTTTTAATTTTGCTTTTAGTTCTCCTCTACCTAAGATTTTAACTAGATCATTCTTTCCAGTTACACCTATAGACATTAATGAGTCTAAATTTACTGTGTCGTTAATTTTCTTTTCATCAACTAACTGTTGTAATGTATCTAAGTTTACACCTTGATACTCTACACGGTTAATATTAGTAAAACCAAATTTAGGCACACGTCTTTGAAGTGGCATTTGCCCTCCTTCAAATCCAAGTTTCCTAGAATAACCAGAACGAGATTTAGCTCCTTTGTGACCACGTGTAGCGGTACCACCTTTACCAGAACCTTGTCCACGACCTATTCTTTTTCCTTGATTTTTAACTGAACCTTCTGCAGGTTTTAATTTACTTAAATCCATTTCTCAGTTTATTATTAAGCTTCTTGTACAGAAACTAAGTGTTCAACTTTAGCAACCATACCAAGAATATTTGGTGTGTTTTCATGCTCTACGACTTGCCCAATACGTTTAAGACCAAGAGCTTCTAAAGTTCTTTTTTGTCTTTGTGTACGTTTAATTGCGCTTTTAACTTTCGTTACTTTAATCTTTCCCATCTCTATCGCTATTAACCTTTAAAAACTTTTTCTAATGAAACGCCTCTATCTTTAGCAATTTTCTTAGCACTTCTTAATTGAAGTAATGCATCGAAAGTTGCTTTAACAACGTTATGAGGGTTTGATGATCCTTGAGATTTAGATAAAACATCGTGTATTCCAACTGCTTCTAAAACTGTTCTCACAGCTCCACCAGCAATTACCCCTGTACCAGGAGCTGCAGGAATGATGTTTACTCTTGCTCCACCAAATTTACCTTTCTGTTCGTGTGGTAAAGTAGATTTTATAATTGGAATACGAACTAAATTTTTCTTTGCATCCTCTATCGCCTTAGCAATAGCACTTGCAACATCTTTAGACTTTCCTAAACCGTGACCTACAACACCTGCTTCATCACCAACCACAACGATTGCTGAAAAACCAAATGCTCTACCACCTTTAGTTACTTTTGTAACTCTCTGTACACCAACTAAACGATCTTTAAGATCTAATCCACTTGGTTTTACTAGCTCTGCGCTTTTGTATTTTTGATACATAATTTCTTAGAATTTAAGTCCTGCTTCTCTAGCTCCTTCAGCTAATGATTTTACTCTACCATGGTATAAATATCCACCTCTATCAAAAGAGATAGTGTCTACACCTGCTTTTAAAGCTTTTTCAGCTACAGATTTTCCTACTAGAGTAGCAATTTCTGCTTTAGATCCTTTTGCAGCACTAATGTCTTTATCTCTTGAAGATGCTGCACTGATAGTTTTACCAGTTACATCATCTACTACTTGAGCATAAATTTCTTTATTACTTCTAAAAACAGATAATCTCGGTCTAGTTCCTGTTCCAGAAACTACTTTACGAACTCTGCTCTTAATTCTTAATCGTCTTTCGTTTTTTGTTAACGCCATAACTTATAAATTATTAAGCTGATTTACCTGCTTTTCTTCTTAATATTTCTCCTACAAACTTAATACCTTTTCCTTTATATGGTTCAGGTCTTCTAAAATCTCTAATCTTAGCAGCTACTTGTCCAACAAGTTGCTTGTCATGAGAAGTTAGTTTAATTATAGGGTTTTTACCTTTCTCAGATACTGTTTCAACTTTTACTTCTGGAGCAATGTCTAATACAATATTGTGAGAAAATCCTAATGCTAAATCAAGTTTGTTTCCTTGATTACTAGCTCTATATCCAACACCAACTAATTCTAATTCTTTAGTCCATCCTTTACTTACACCTTCGATCATGTTATTGACTAAAGATCTGTAAAGACCGTGTTTAGATTTTTCTTCTTTTTTATCAGAAGAACGCTCAACTATAACGTTTCCATCTTCAACTTTTATTGCAATATCAGAAAATTCCTGAGATAACTCTCCTAATTTTCCTTTTACTGTTACAATATTTTCGTTAATATCAACTGTAATTCCTTCTGGAATCGCAACTGGGTTATTACCTATTCTTGACATTTCTTATAGTCTTTAAATTAGTAAACGTAACATAATACTTCACCACCTACATTTTCTGCTTTGGCTTGTTTTCCTGTCATTACTCCGTGAGAAGTAGACACGATAGCAATACCAAGACCATTTAAAATTCTAGGTAGTTCCGTTGAACTTGCGTACTTACGTAAACCTGGTTTACTGATTCTTTGAATCTTTTTAATTACAGGTTCTTTTGTTTCTTTGTTGTACTTAAGAGCTATTTTAATAGTTCCTTGTACTGAAGAATCATCGAATTTGTAACTTAAAATATATCCTTGGTCGAATAATATTTTTGTGATTTCTTTTTTCAAGTTAGAAGCTGGTATCTCAACCACTCTGTGGTTAGCACGCACAGCATTTCTAATTCTTGTTAGATAATCCGCTATTGGATCTGTATACATATGTATTAAATTGCGGTTTTGGTTTTCAACACTACGTTGAACCTTAAACCAATTAAAAATTAAATTTTACCAGCTTGCTTTTCTTACACCTGGTATAAGGCCGTTATTTGCCATCTCTCTGAATGTTACACGAGAGATACCAAATGTACGCATATATCCTTTAGGTCTACCTGTAAGTTTACATCTATTATGCATACGTACAGGAGAAGCGTTTTTAGGTAACTTTTGTAATGCTTCGTAATCTCCAGCTTCTTTTAAAGCTTTACGTTTCTCAGCATATTTTGCTACTGTTTTTGCTCTTTTAACCTCACGGGCTTTCATTGATTCTTTAGCCATATCTTAGTTCTTTTGAAAAGGTAAACCTAGTTCAGTTAATAATGATTTTGCTTCTTTATCAGTTTCGGCAGAAGTTACAAAAGTAATATCCATTCCTGAAATTTTGTTCACTTTATCAATGTCAATTTCTGGAAAAATAATTTGTTCTGTAATTCCAAGGTTATAATTACCTCTTCCGTCAAATCCTGTTGCTTTAATTCCGCCAAAATCTCTTACACGTGGTAAGGCTGAAGTCACTAAACGGTCTAAAAATTCGTACATTCTTTCTCCTCTTAACGTAACTTTCGCACCAATTGGCATTCCTTTACGTAATTTGAAAGATGCAACATCTTTTTTAGATATAGTTGCTATAGCTCTTTGTCCAGAAATAGTTGTTAGTTCTTCTACAGCGTAGTCTACTAACTTCTTGTCTGCAACAGCCGCTCCAACACCTTTAGATATTACTATCTTAGATAATTTTGGAACTTGCATAACATTCTTATATCCAAATTCTTCTGTAAGAGCAGCAATTACTTTGCTTTTATACTCTTCTTTAAGTCTCGGTGAATATGCCATAACTATATTACTTCATTAGATTTTTTAGAAAATCTCACTTTCTTACCATCTTCTACTTTATAACCAATACGAGTAGTTTCACCCTTAGAAGTTAATAAAGATAGATTAGAGATTTGAATTGGAGCTTCCTTTTCTACGATTCCTCCTTGAGGGCTTTGTGCACTTGGTTTAGTATGTTTCTTCACCAAGTTAACACCCTCAACAATCGCTTTGTTCTTATCTGTTAATACTTTAAGCACTTTTCCTTCAGATCCTTTATGATCTCCAGTTATTACTTTTACTGTATCTCCTGATTTTATCTTAAGCTTTGTCATCTTATTAGTCATTAAAGCACTTCAGGTGCTAATGATACAATTTTCATGAATTGTTTATCACGAAGTTCTCTAGCAACAGGTCCAAATACACGTGTACCTCTCATTTCACCCGTTGGGTTTAATAATACACAAGCATTGTCGTCGAATCTAATATAAGATCCGTCTGGACGTCTTACTTCTTTTACTGTACGTACAACAACTGCAGTTGATACAGCACCTTTTTTAATGTTTCCATTAGGTGTTGCATCTTTAACAGAGACAACAATTTTGTCTCCTACAGAAGCGTATCTTCTTTTAGTACCACCTAGAACACGGATAGTTAAAACTTCCTTTGCTCCAGTGTTATCTGCAACTTTTAGTCTTGATTCTTGTTGTAACATAATTACTTAGCTCTTTCAATTATTTCAACTAATCTCCAACATTTAGATTTACTCATAGGTCTAGTTTCCATGATCTTTACAGTATCTCCAATATTACAATCGTTAGTCTCGTCGTGTGCAACGTATTTTTTCGTTTTTAACACGAACTTACCATACATAGGGTGCTTTACTTTTTTAACTTCCGCAACAACAATAGATTTTTGCATCTTGTTACTAGTAACGACTCCTACACGTTCTTTTCTTAAATTTCTTTTTTCCATCTTTCAGCAGAATTATTGTAATTCTCTTTTAGTTATTTCTGTCGCAATTTTAGCTACGTCACGTCTTACGCTTCGTAGTTGAATTGGATTTTCTAAAGGAGATATTGCATGTGCCATTTTCAGGTCTGAATAACTCTTTTTTGTCTCACCAAGTTTCTCTTGTAACTCAGCAGTAGATAATTCTTTAATTTCTGATTGTTTCATAACATCAAATAAATTATGCTTCGTAATCTCTAGCGATAACAAACTTTGTTTTAACCGGTAACTTTTGAGCTGCTAAACGTAATGCTTCTTTTGCAACGTCTAACGGTACTCCTCCTACTTCGAAAAGTAGTCTACCTGGTTTTACAACAGCTGCCCAATATTCAACGGCACCTTTACCTTTACCCATACGTACTTCAAGAGGTTTCTTTGTGATAGGCTTGTCTGGAAATACTTTAATCCAAAGTTGACCTTCTCTCTTCATGTGACGTGTAGCGGCGATACGTGCTGCTTCTATTTGACGCGATGTTAAAAAATTCGAATCAAGTGATTTTATTCCAAAAGTTCCGTTTGATAATTGGTGCCCTCTACCAGAGTTACCCTTCATACGTCCTTTTTGTTGTTTACGAAATTTTGTTCTTTTAGGCTGTAACATTTTTTCTTTACTTTAAAAAATTACTTTCTACGACGAGGTTTATTAGTA